>CAXTOI010000221.1:0-6012 GCA_964245645.1 uncultured Novosphingobium sp.
GTTCGGCATCACCCATACCCCGGCCTTGCTGGTCCAGCATGGCAACGTTGTCGATATTCGCGAGGTTGCCTTGTCGCACCCGGGCGGTGGACAATGAGCGGGCGTCGCCCGTCCTTGTTAGATCGGGCCGGCGCTGGTGTCGCAGACGCGGCGGCTAATTCGCTGGCTTCAGCTAAGCGCGAAAGGCGGCAAGGCGCGCGCTTGTCGGCGTCTGGTCTATTGGCCGGTGTCCGGCGCCGGGTGTCCGACGCGATGCCGGCGCCGCTGGCGGCGCCCGAGACTGTGCGACTACGACGCTTGCGCTTGTATCTCCTGGCGCTGCTGGCCTGGATCGGGCTGCTCACCTTTCTGTTTCCCTCGCTGCATCGCTTTGCGCCGATGATCACGGTGCTGGTCTGGCAGGCCTCTGCGCTGGCAGCGCTCGGAACCGGCTTCATCTGGGTGCGCGACAAGAACCGGGCCGACGATGCCTGGTTGATGCGCGAAGAGGAGGACTGACCATGCGGCGGATCTTCTTGCAGCTGCTGTACCTGTGGGCGCTTGCAGGGGCACTTGCTTCAGCGACGATCGCTGAGGCGCAGGTGGCAGCGCCGACGTGTCATGGCCATTTCGTCAATCCGCTGACCGATCTGTGCTGGGACTGCTTTTTCCCGCTGTCGCTGGGGGCGGCCGATCTGTGGCCGAGCCAATATCCCGATCCGCCCAATCCGACGCTGCCGATCTGTCTGTGCGGCCTGCGTCCCGGTCTCTCATTCGGTTTCTGGGAGCCGGTGCGCATGATTGACGTGACGACCAAGCCGTTCTGTTTTCCCAACCTGGGCGGGATTACCATCAATCCCGGCATCTATGTCGGCAATGGTCACATGAGCTATTCGGGCCAGAAGGGCGGCGAAGGGCAGATGTCGGCCAAGTACCAGGCCCATTATTACGTCTATCCGGTGTTCTATCTGCTGGAACTGCTCAGCGATTTTATCTGCTTCGAGCAGGCCTCGTTCGATTTGGCCTACATGACCGAACTCGATCCAACCTGGCAGGACGACACGCTGGCAGCGCTGGTCTATCCCGAGACGGCGGTTTTTGATAACACGTTGGCCCAGGTGGCGTGTTCGGCCGATTGCGTGGCGGCGACCGCGACGTTGCCGCTGGACCCATTGTTCTGGTGCGCCGGCTGCAACGGCACGATGTACCCGCTGACCGGCAACATCGGCAATAATTCGACGGTGGATCAGTCGATGCGCCTCGCGGCCGAGCGCATGCTGTTCAAGATGCATCGCACCGCCCTGGCATGGGGCACCATGGGCAGTCAGGGCCTGTGCGGCAAATATATCATGCCGATCATGAAGAAGTCGCAGTACCGCCTGCAGATGACCAACCCGGTGGCGGCGACGACGGGCCGGTTCGCGTGCGAGCCGCCGGGCGGCTCGACCGCCACGCAGGTCACTTCGCATGTCTATCCGGTGGTTGGCGAGGACGTTGGCTACCTGCTGTGGCGCAAGCGCAATTGTTGCGCGTTCTGAGAAGGCCAGCAATGTTCAAGCGCCTTGTCATCTGCGTAGCCGCCCTCAGCCTGTGCAGCGTCGGCGTCGTATTTGCGCAGTCCACGGTCGACGGTCTCGACCTTGAAGCCATCGAAAAGCGCGCGCACGCCGATGCCGGCGGATTGACGGATTTCGTAAAGGGCGTGCTCGACCGGCAGACGCGAGCAAACGCTGAACATAATACAGAGAACCAGGCCGTGGTGGCCAATGCGCAAGCTGGCCTGCGCGCCGCGGCCGCTGCCGCGCACCCGGGCCGCACGCCGAACGGGCAGGTCGATTTTGACGAGATCGTCAGCAACGCGGCAAGTCTTGATGCTCACTCAGGCGCGCAGGCGCCGATGTTCATCGCCTTTGCCAGCCTGTCGATGCCCGAGGACTCGCTGGCGCGGATGATCGCGGACGTGACCAAAGCCGGCGGCATGGTCGTCTTCCGCGGCTTTTCGGTCGAGGGGGGCCACGCTTTCATGACTGGATTGTCGAGAGTCATTCCCAAGGGATTGGCCCCGCATGTCAGCATCGATCCGCGGCTGTTCCGTGCCTATCATGTTAACGCGGTCCCGACCTATATTGCCGCCTCGTCCAGCTTCACGCTGTGTTCGGGCGAAGGCTGCGAGAGCAATCCGGCGCCCTATGACCGGATGGCCGGCAATGTTACGGCCGCATATGCCCTGGAGGCCTTTGCCCAAGGCAATGGTCCCGGTGCGCCGGTCGCCAGGCTGGCGCTCAAGAACCTGGGCGACGCTGAATGAGCAGGGTCGGCGCCTGGTCCTGCCTGGCGGCGACGTACGCGTTGATCGTGACGTCGGCCGTGCAGGCGCAATCGATCGATCCCAAGGCTGTGGCGCAGCAAGTCGGCACGCAGGGCCAGGCCCAGGTCGCAGGAACGGTGACCAATCAATCCGCGCCACAGCAAGTTCCGGGATATCAAGGAACGAGTGTTCCTCAGAGCCAATATCTCGACAGCCCGGATCAACTGGGGGGTGACGGTGCGACCGTCGCGGCGGCAAGCCAGCCTTACCAGATAGTCGTGGATCCCAATCGGGCGCAATACACCGGCGCGCCGGCCGATCTGACGAATGCCAAGACCGTCGAGGCCAGTCCCCGGAGCTTTACAGGAGTGGGCGCCTCGGCAAATGGAGCGCAAGGAACGTGTACACAACTCCCGGCTTCACCGCCGTCGCAGAGCACGTATTATGATTCCTGTGAGATCGGCCAGGCTGAGACCGACCAGACCGTCACCTGCAACATTGTCTGGAACGATCAGGTCAGTAGCAGCCACGGCTATACCTGCACGACGGCGACGATCGACCGCGTGGTTAAGACCTGCATCACCAAAAAGGGACCGGTCTGCACCGAATATACCACATCGTATGCGCCGGTGACGGGTAGCGCTGGGCCGGACCAGGCGTCGAGCTGCACGACCCTGGCTGCAGCATCGGGTTGTTCAAAAACGGCATCGACGATCACGCGGGGCATCGGCCCGGTGCCAACGGCCATCCAGGACTTCGGCTCTGGAAAACCCTATTCGCTGGATGGCCAGACTGACACCTATAGCTGTTCAGCTGCCATAACGCCGATGGCGGCGCAAAGCGCAACTGCGACTTTCTTCATCGACAACGGGAAATCGGCTTTTACCACCACGTGGACAATCTCAACGCCAGCCACGCTCGATGATGGAGTGGTAGCGACCTATTCCGGCTCCACGAAGGACGACAGCGATTGCCAGAAAAAAATCGCTGGGCTGACCTGCGAGCCACCGACGCAGACCTGCACGGATGCATCGCCGACAACACGCTCCATCGACGGGGTGCCGGTGGAACACGACTGCTGGCAATGGCAGGCAAGCTACCAATGCGCGACGCTGGTTCCGGGCAACAGTTGCGCCGCCATAAAGGCACGAGGCGACAGCTGCACCTTCGATCACGAGCAATGTCTCGACAATCCGCAGGTCGGTGACTGCCAGGTGAAAAGCGAGGTGTACAAGTGCACCACGCCTAACCCGACCCAGAACCCCGGCGTCCTGTCGTGCGGCGCAGATGTCTATTGCATCGATGGCAGCTGTACGCAGATGCCTGCCTCTCCGTCGCCGGATATTGCAAACGCGTTGGTGGCGATCAACGCGATGGGCGATGCGACCAAGCAGTTCAACACCACCAATCTGACGATTTTCGATGGGACGGCCACCGGCTGTCACAAGCCGCTATTCGGTCTCGTTAATTGCTGCGCCGGCAAGGTCTCGGGCATGCTGACCGCCGCCTCCAGCGCCGTCGCGCTCGCGGGCATCTTGACCGGCAATTATGCCTTTCTGCTCGGCATGGTGACGCAGTTCCTGGTGATCTTCCTGTGTTCGCACGAGGAGATGCTGCTCGATGTCGAGGATCGCATGGGATTGTGCAGCTATATCGGCGAGTATTGTTCGCAAAAGGCGTTGTTCGTCTGCACTACCAAGCGGCTGAGCTATTGCTGCTTTCAATCGAAACTGGCGCGGGTGATCCAGGAACAAGGCCGGGCGCAGCTTGGCATGACTTTCGGCACCCCCCATACCCCGGATTGCGGCGGGTTCACGATTGCTGAATTCCAGAAGCTCGATCTGTCGAAGATGGATTTCTCCGAGGTATTCTCGGACTTCACCAGCGCCGTCTCGCTGCCCTCGTCGCTGCAGTCGAGCGCCGAGATCCAGCAAAAAGTTCAGCAATATTATCAGCAGGCGCAGGGCAAGTGATGACCCGGCCTGGCTTTTTGAATGGGAGTCCAGCCATGAGGAGTGTGACGATGGCCAGCAAGACGGCAAGAAGCGCGGTTGTAGCGCTAATGCTCGCCCAAGTGTGTCTGCCCATTGCGGCGTCGGCCCAGGAGGCGGTTGGCCCCTCGTCGGCATCGCAGCTGTCGCTCGAGGAAGCGCTGCAGACGCCAGGCGGCGGCGAGCGCGGACAACTGCCGAGCTCGCCGGCCGATGACGATAACGGCCCCGCGGCCAGCATGAACCCCGGCGACCTCGATGCAGCAGCGATGGCAGCGCCGGTCGGGTCGCCGGCAATGGCGCCGGCGGCGGCAGGCCCTGGCCAGGATCCGTTCTATTGCGGCGAGCGCAAGCTTGGCACCTGGTTTTACTGCGAGCGGCCCACGGATCCGGAGCGATTGCCGTCTCAGCCATCTGCCTCGTCGCTGACCTATCGCCAGCAGCTCGATCAGGTCGGCAAACGCCTCGAAGAGCTCAAGGCCAAGGCGATCATCGAGCCGACCACGGACAATATCGTCGCCTATATCCGCTATCAGCGCGAGCAGCTCGATCGTGCCTCGATGTTCACCGACGTGTGGCAACGCGCGATCTGGCAGCATCCCGAACTGGACTATACGCTGCAGCGACCGGTGGACTCGATCGGCAAGACCGCGTGGCTCGACCAGCGCAAGACCGACCAGGAAACGGTCATGACCAACCTGTCGGCTCGCTATGGCCTGTTCTACTTCTACTCCGGGTCCTGCGGCGCCTGCGCGGTATTCTCGCCGGTGGTGCGCTCGCTTGCCGACAAGTACCATTTGTCGGTGCTGCCGGTGTCGATGGATGGCGGCCCCAATAAGTCGTTCCCACGCTTCGCTGTCAATCACGGTCAGTATGAGAAAATGGGGCTGGAGGGTGGGCAGGTGCCCGCGCTGGTATTGTTCGACACCTACCTGAAGAAGCCGATCCCGGTCGGCTACGGCGCCATGGCCGAAGATGATGTCATGAGCCGCATTTTCTATCTCACCAGCGTCAAGCCGGGGAGCGATTACTGATGTGGAGATCGCTTCACGGATGGTCGGCCATCCTTCGCAAGCTGGGCTTGGTGCTGGCGGTGCTGGCTGCCTCGAACATCGTAGCGGTCAGCGTTGCCGACGCCGATGTCAGCGCCCAGCTCGACAGTTTCTTTACGTCGACCGGCGGCGCTGCCAACGTGACGGGCGCGGTGGCCTATTCCGGGCAGTCGGGAGGCTATTACAGCGGCGGCAATCTGTGGGTGCGGTTTCCCAACCAGCAGAACTACCAGCTGGGCAATCTGCAGCTGCCCAGCGTGAAAGCCGGCTGCGGCGGCATCGACATCTTCACCGGCAGCTTTTCCTATATCAACAGCGATCAGATCGTCGCCATGATGAAGGCGGTCGCTAACGGCGCCGAGGCTTTCGTCTTCAACCTGGCGATCGATGCGATCAGTTCGGTCATCGGCGTCAACATCAAGGAAATCTCGCAAAAGCTGCAGCAGTTCCTCCAGCACAGCCTCAATGCCTGCCAGGCCGGCGAGCAGATCGGAGCCGGTCTGGCCGGCGAGATCGGCGCGCGCAATTCGCAATTCTGCAAGCAGATCGGCAATAGCCAGGGGATCTTCTCGGATTGGGCGGCGAGCGAGCAGGGCTGCGGCACCGGCGGCAGCCAGACCTCGACGCTGACCGGCAACAGCGACAAGACGATCCCGGCCGGCCCGAACAACTATACCTGGAC
>CAXTOI010000222.1:0-5986 GCA_964245645.1 uncultured Novosphingobium sp.
GGTGGGGGCGTACAACGCCAGCGTCGACGCACGGCTTCGCCGTGCTCCCCCACCCCACGCTCAGAGTCACGTGCCTCTGAGCGTCCCTCCCCGATGGGAAGGGGAGCTTATGGCGATTCAACTTATCTCGGAAAGACTCTATCTCTCCTGCAACCAAGCATCCGTTCCGGCGTCAAAGCCGCCACGGCGAGGTGATAACCATCAACCGCGGCCCGGCATGCGCAAGCAGGGCCTTGCGCAAACGCGCTGCTCGGTGGCTGTGCAGGAAGCGTTCCCACCCATGCTCCAGCACCATTTCCGGGATCAGGATCGCCACCGCGCGCCCTGGCGTATCGGTATCGATCTTCTCCACCAGTCGCAGCAGCGGTCCATGGACCTCGCGGTATGGCGCCGGCAAGCCTACCAGCCGGGGTGCGCTTTGCCCGCGCTTGCGCAGCGGTTCACAGACCTCGCGCTCGAACTCGGCCTTGATTGCCGCGATGTCGGCCTCGTCCGCTTCCGGACCGCTGAGACGCAGCAGATGAACCGCTATCACATCGGGAGAAAGGGTCATGGCGAAGCTCAGCGCGCGATCGGTCATGCGGTTGCGGCTTTCATAAGCGACGAGCACGGTGGGAACTTCGGCGTCCCCGATCTGGAATTCGCGTTCGGGCGCCAATGCCTGGTCGATCCTGCGGTAGTAGCGCTTCACCGCGACCAGCACGCCGACCGTGGCCGGGATCGCGATAACCGTGATCCATGCGCCCTCGACAAATTTGGCGGCAATGATGATGGTCAGCGCCACGATCGTGGTCGCCGCGCCGATCGCGTTCACCATCAGCCGGTGCCAGGCTTTCGGGCCCTGGCGGCGCCAATATTGCACCATGCCCAACTGGCTCATCGTGAACGCCAGGAATGCACCCACCGCAAACAGCGGGATCAGGCGGTCGGTGATCCCGCCGAACACGATCAGCAGCGCGCCGGCCGCCACCGTCAGGAACACGACCCCGACTGAGAATACCAGCCGGCGATCCGCATGGGCAAAGCCGCGCGGCAAGTGATCGTCGAGTGCAACGAGGCGGCACAGCCGCGGAAAGCCGACGAAGCTGGTGTTCGCCGACAAGCACAGCACCGCCAGCAGGCTGGCCATGGCCATATAGTACAAGGGGCCATGCCCGACCACCGCGCCGGCGAGTTGCGACAGTACGCTGCGGTAGCCAGGCTGGGTCTGGTCCATCGCTCCCAGCCGATAGCCGCGCGCGACCACGGCAATGCCGGCGAGCAACAAGCCGAGCCCCAAACAGATACCGGTCAGCGTGCGATGCGCCTGGCGCACGACCGGCTCGCGAAAGGCACCGACGCTGTTGGAGACCGCCTCGACCCCGGTCATCGCGGTACAGCCGGCGGCAAAGGCGCGCAGCAGCAACCACAGGCCGACCCCGGCGGCGGCGGGCTTCAGCGTCGGCGGGGCGACCACCGGATGCATGGTGCCGGTGGCAAAATGCCAGACGCCGAGGCCAACGATGCCCAGGAAAGTGGCGAGGAACAGATAAGTGGGAACGGCGAACAACAGCCCCGCCTCGCGCGTCCCACGCAGATTGGCGATCGCAACGATACCCAGGACGCCCAAGCACAGCGGCAGCGTCCACGGTTGCAGCGCTGGCGCCGCCGAGGTCAGCGCGCCGATCCCCGCCGAGATCCCGACTGCAACATTGAGCACATAGTCGATCATCAACGCCGCCGCCGCCAGCAACGCTGCGCCATTGCCGAAATTGTCCTTGGCAACAGTATAGGCACCGCCATTGGAGGGATAGGCGACTACCGTCTGGCGGTAGGACAGATACAGCGCGACCAGCAACGCGATGATCGGCGCGATCACCCAGCCAATATAGCCGAGGCTGAGCGCGCCGAGCGGGATCAACACCGTCAGCGCCGCTTCCGGTCCATAGGAAGCCGAACCCAGGCCATCGAGGCCGATGGCAGGAATCCCGGCAAGCCACCCGATCTTGCCTTGATCCTGCTCGCGGTTGGCAAGCCGCCGGCCAATCATGAAGTCGACCATCGTCATAGCGCGGCAAACGCGGCGCCGGCGGATTGGTTGCCTTGGTTCCGCCGCCGGAACACATCTTCGCCTCCATTGTTGGACCACGCGAAGGAGACCGCATGACGGATATGAACGCGGCTGTGATCACCCGCCCGGGCGTCGCCACGGTGACGCAGTTGGCTTTGCCCGAACCCGGGCCCGGCGAGGTCAGGGTGCGGATCGAGGGATGCGGCGTCTGCGCATCGAACCTTGGACCATGGGCCGGACCCGAGTGGATGCAATTCCCCACCGCGCCTGGCGACCTGGGCCATGAAGGCTGGGGGATCGTCGATGGCGTAGGCGCAGGAGTTGACGGATACGTCGCCGGAGATCGCGTTGCCGCCCTGTCGACGAACGCATTTGCGCAATACGACATCGTCGCCACCGATCGCTTGGTGAAGCTGCCGCACGAATTAACGGGCAAGCCGTTTCCGGGCGAACCGCTGGGCTGCGCCTTCAACATCTTTTCCCGCAGCGACATTCGCCCCGGCCAGACGGTAGCGGTCATTGGCATCGGCTTTGTCGGCGCGGTGCTGACCAGGCTGGCAAGCGATGCCGGCGCGCGCGTCATCGCCATCTCGCGGCGCCTGGAATCGCGCGATCTGGCGCGCCATTACGGCGCCTGGCAAACCATCGCGATGGACGACCACTGGCGCATCATCGATGACGTGAAAGCGCTGACCGGCGACGGACTGTGCGAACGCGTGATCGAGGCGGTGGGCAAGCAATGGCCGCTCGACCTTGCCGGCGAGTTGGTCGGCTTCGGCGGCAAGCTCATCGTCGCCGGTTATCACCAGGACGGTCCGCGCCAGGTCAATATGCAGAACTGGAACTGGAAAGGCATCGACGTCATCAACGCCCATGAGCGTGACCTTGCGGTGCAACTGCAAGGGGTGCGCGAAGCCGTCGCGGCGATTGTCAGCGGCAAGCTCGATCCCGAACCGCTGTACACTCACCGCTATCCGCTGGAACGGCTGGGCGAAGCGCTCGATGCCACGCGCGACAAGCCGGGCGGCTTCGTCAAGGCGCTGGTGATGATGGCATGACCGTAAAGCTGGGTTTCCTCGGCGTCGGCTGGATCGGCCGCAGCCGGATGGAGGCGATGCTGGGCACCGGCGCTATTGCCGCAGCGATCTGCGATCCGTCGCCGGTTTGCAGGCAACAGGCGCTGGCCCTCGCTCCCGCCGCACAGGAAACCGCCTCGCTCGAGCAGATGCTGGCGCTCGATCTCGATGGGGTGGTGATCGCCACCCCGAGCGCACTGCATGCCGCGCAGAGCATCGCGGCACTGGCAGCGGGCAAGGCGGTGTTCTGCCAGAAGCCGCTGGGTCGCTCCGCCGCCGAGGCGCAGGCCGTCGTCGCGGCCGCGCGCGCCGCCGATCGCCTGCTCGGTCTCGATTTGTCATATCGCCGCACTGCGGCCATGCGACGGATCGCCGATCTGGTGCGCACCGGCGCGCTCGGCGAGATCTTTGCGGTCGATCTCACGTTTCACAACGCCTATGGTCCCGACAAGCCATGGTTCTACGATCCGCTCCAGTCGGGTGGCGGCTGCGTGATCGATCTGGGGGTGCATCTGGTCGATCTGGCGCTGTGGACGCTCGGTTTCCCGGCGGTCGGCGATGTCGATGCGCGGCTGACGAGCGGGGGGCAGCGGCTGCAACCGGGCGAGGTCGAGGATTACGCCACGGCCCAATTCACCGCCGGCAAGGCACAAGTGCGGCTGGCATGCTCGTGGCGGCTGCATGCCGGTTGCGATGCGGTGATCGAGGCGGCGTTCTTCGGCACGCAGGGCGGCGCCGCGCTGCGCAATGTCGCAGGATCGTTCTTCGATTTCACCGCCACGCGCTTTGACGGCACGCAGGCCATGGCGCTGAGCGCTCCGCCCGACGACTGGCACGGACGCGCAGCCGCGGCCTGGGCAACCCGGCTCGCGCGCTCCCCGCAGTTCGACGCCGATGCCGCGCAATTCATCCGCTCGGCAGAAGTGCTCGACCGGATTTACGGGCGCGTATAGGAACTGCGCATCCCTGTGGAGGACGGCATGGGCAACGCAAAGCTCGTCATATTAGCCTTACTGATCCTGGCGACGGCGATGGAAGTCACCGGCGATGCGATCGTGCGCATCGGCCTGGCGCAGCCGGGCCCTGGCGGCAGGCTGCTGTATTTCGTCGGCGGCGCAGCTTTGCTGTTCGGATATGGCTATGCGCTCAATTCGGCGCCGATCGAGTTCGAGAAAGTCGTCGGCATCTATATCGCGACCCTGTTCGTCATGTGGCAGCTCGTGAGCTTCGTGTTCTTTCGCCATATGCCGACCCTGCCGATCGTCGCCGGTGGCAGCCTGATCGTGATCGGCGGCTTGATCGTCGCATTCTGGCAGCCGGCATGGTCGAGCCACGCAGGCGGGTGACCACCGATGCTAAGGAACCTCTGACCAAGTCGGAGCTTCACCACGATAACACCCCCCATGACACACCCGTCGGCCCGGGCTTGACCCGGGCTTGGGCTTCTTTCTTTGCTTGTCCGGTGCAGAAAGGCAGCCTTGGCCCGGCTCAAGGCCGGGCTGACGGGGATATTTTAGGCACCCTCTCATGCCCGCCGACAAGCGGCACACCATTCGACAAGATCAGCCCACAGGGTTAGTGGCTTGATCCCCAACCAAAGGACCACCCGAATGAAAGCCGCAATCGTCCACGACGCAGGCCAAGCCCCGGTGTTCGGAGACTTTGCCGAACCGCGCGCCGGGCCTGGCGAGCAGCGCATCATGGTAAAGGCCAGCGCGCTCAGCCAGCTGACGCGCGCGCGCGCCTCGGGCACGCATTACAGCTCGTCGGGCGGTTTTCCGTTTGTCGCCGGCGTTGACGGCGCCGGCGTGCTGGATGATGGCCGCCGGGTGTTTTTCATGTTTCCCCGCGCCCCGTTCGGCGCCATGGGCGAACAAAGCGTCGCTGCCATCGCACACTGCATCGCCTTGCCCGACGGCCTTGACGATGTCACCGCCGCGGCCATCGCCAACCCTGCCATGTCCTCATGGGCCGCGCTGACCGAGCGAGCGTGCTTCGCCCCCGGCGAAACCGTGCTGATCAATGGCGCAACCGGCGCTTCGGGCCAGTTGGCGGTGCAGATCGCCCGGTACATGGGCGCCGCCCGGGTGATCGTAACCGGGCGCAACCGCGAGGTCCTCGCCGATCTGGGTGCGGACTCGACGATTTCGCTGGCCGACGATGGCCAGGCGGTGGAAGCAGCCTTTGCAGATGAATTCGCCCGGGGCGTCGATGTCGTGCTCGATTACCTCTGGGGGCCGAGCGCCGAGCATCTGCTGACCGCCGCTGCCAAGGGCGGCGCCGACGGCGTACCGATCCGCTTTGTCCAGATCGGCACGGCCAGCGGTAGCGAGATCCGCTTGCCCGGCGCGCTGCTGCGTTCCTCATCGCTGGAACTGATGGGCAGCGGCCTTGGCAGCGTGGCAATGGACCGATTGCTGGTGTCGATCGCCGGCGTGTTCGAGGCGGCCGCAGCGGGCAGGCTGAGCCTGCCGGCCACTAACGTCCCGCTAGCCAATGTAACCCGAACCTGGACCGACACCAGCGACGCCCGCGTGGTTTTCACGATCGAATGAACAAACCTGCTGGAACTCGCCAAGCTCAGGTCGAATTACTACGCCTATTTTCCCACCATCATCGTATCGTTACCGCGATTTCCGTCCGGCAAGACATGCCCTGGATCGACCGTTGCGCTTACCACCTGCCGGCCCGGCGGCACGATCACGCTCGTCGTATCATTGCGTATCCAGCTCTCCACCGGCAGCCGCCAGTCCTCATGCGTGCCATCGGCGAACTCCACCCGCAGCGTCGCCGGCATCACCAGCCGGTCGTGGCTGCCGACGGTAATCCGCGTTCCCTTGGCCGCCACCCCATCCACCGG
>CAXTOI010000223.1:0-5954 GCA_964245645.1 uncultured Novosphingobium sp.
CCTTGTACCAGCCGTGGCAGCATCTGCTCGAAGCTGTTCCCCAGATCCTTCACGATCGTCGCCTCGATCGCCGGGTCGATCCCCCTTGCCAGCTTGTCAGCGACCGACGCCGACATCAGCCGCAGCGTCCACATTTCCGCCGTCAACCGGCCAACGAGCAGCTTCAGCGGCTCGCTGGGGCGTTCGCCGATGTGGCGGAGAAGTTCGGTGAGCAGCGACAGGCTGGATGTATAGCGCTCCGGACCGGACCGTTCGAGCGACAACTCCGCGGTGACTTGGCTCCAGCCATCGCCCTCGGCTCCCACCAGAGCGTCTGCAGGCAATCGAACGTCGTTGAAAAAGACCTCGTTGAAGTCCTGTCCGCCGGTAAGATCGACGATCGGCCGAACCGTAACGCCTTCGCTGTCCATCGGTATGAGTATCTGGCTCAGCCCGGCATGGCGGGTGGAACCCGGCTCGGTACGTACCAGCGCGATCATGAAGTTGGCGTATTTGGCGTTCGTGGTCCAGATCTTCTGGCCGTTGACAACCCAACCGCCATTGTGGCGAGCCGCCGTCGTACGCACCGCCGCCAGATCCGAGCCGGCGTTGGGCTCGGAAAGACCGATGCAGGTGAACACCTCTCCTCGAGCCATGCCGGGCAGCCAGCGCCTGCGCTGATCCTCATTGCCATATCTCAGCAACAAGGGTCCTGACTGTCGATCGGCAATCCAATGCGCCCCGACGGGCGCACCTGACGCGAGAAGCTCCTCGATCACGACATAGCGTTCCAGGGGCGTACGTTCGCCGCCGCCATATTCGCGCGGCCAGGTCATACCAATAAAGCCCGCCCGGCCAAGCACGCGGCTGAAATCGGGACGGAATACTGCCCAGCAATTGGCTTTCTCGACCGGATCGTGCGCGGGAAGCTCGGCCGCGATCAGCGCACGAATGCTTCGGCGCAGGCTCGCTGCATCAGGCGGGAAATAGACCGGCTCGTCGGCGAACGTCAGCACAGTTCGGCCTCGACATCACCTTGTGCGAGAAAACTCTGTGTGATCGTCCTGCACATCAGGTGCGGCCGCTGGTCACCGCAGTGACTGTCGCAAGGGAAGCCTGGACGTGTCGTCACCTTGCATGGCCCAACCCGGCGGATCACGCGGACGCGATCTCGACAATGCCGTTGCTCAGCACGATCGTGCCGTCTGCCGCCTGCGTTTCGAAGCGATAACGGCCCGGCACGCCGAATTTGTCATCGCGCCAAAAACGGGTGGAGATTTCCTGCCCAGGCAGAAGCGGTTTGGCAAAGCGCACCGCCAACCGCTTCATGCGCTGAGGATCGCCGTCCGCCAGTTCGCCGACGGCGGCATTCCCGGCCATAGCCATCGTGCATAGTCCATGGCAGATGATGCCTGGCAGGCCGAACTTGCGGGCGATCTCCGCGTCGAGATGCACCTTCATAGGGTCGCCGGACGCTTCGGCAAAGCGGAACGTCTGGTCATCGTCAACCATCTGGATATGCGTCGCGATCGGCTGCCCCATGGCATTGACATCAAAGGCTTCAAGCGGCGTCACGGGCTCGCCGGCGGTCAGCGTGTCGCCGCTGCCACGGATGAACATGGCCATGCGTTGCTCGCACACGATCGCCCCCTCCTCGTCGGCAACCGTTCCCAACAATAATATGGTCGTGCCGGATGACTTGGCGGCGATGCCAAGCGGCTTGGCCGTAGCGTGCAGCCGGGCACCGGCGCGAATAGGTGCGAGGAACCGCATATCCTGTTCGCCATGCAGTGTATACATCATGCGTTCCGGTGGCGTCACCGAACCGATGGCTTCTCCCATCGGTCGATACATCGGTTTGATCGAAAAAAACGGCGGCGCGACCACGCCGTCCAGCGCTGCAGGATAGTCATCGTTCGTGGCGCGCGCGAATTTTTTGACAACTTCGGCATCCACATCGATCACCTTGTCCCGCGCGGGCTTGCCAAGACCTTCGATGTTGAACGCCACCTTCATCTCTCCTGATCACGCGCCGATCGCGTCAGCCGCTTCTGAATAATGTTATTACATGAATGAATGTACATAAATAATAGGATGACGTGTCGCTGTCAATAGCCCAGGCGGTCGTCATCGCTATGGCCTCCGGGTGCGACAAGGTCGCGATGCATCAATCTGTGGGTTGAGCCGACCACCGAGCCAGCACTTCGTTGGCAGCACTGATGGTTTCGCCGGGAGCCTGCGGCGCGCGGCTCGGGGTACGGCTAAACCTTGGCGCGGGGCGCGCCTGCGTTGCGGAACCAACGCGCGCGAATGCCTCGCGGTCGACGGCATGAGGGTGGCGGGCCGCTTCGCTGAAGCTCAGCACGGGAGTAACGCAGGCATCCGAGCCGTCGAAAATGTCTGCCCATTCGTCGCGCGTCCTGGTGACGAAGATCTGCTCGAAACGCTGGTGAAGCTCTGCCCAGTTCGCCTTTTCCCGCACCGGGAAATCAGCATCCTGCAACACGCCCAAGCCATCGAGCAGTTTCTGGTAGAACGGCAGTTCGATAGCTCCAACCGCTACGAAGCGTCCGTCGGCGCAGCGAAAGGTCCGGTAATAGGGCGCGCCACCGTCCAGCAGGTTGGACTTGCGCCGTTCCTGCCACGTGCCTTGTCCCATGAACGAGAACATCATCTGATTGAGTATGCCAATGCCGTCCACCATCGCCGCATCAACCACCTGGCCGATGCCGGAGCGCGAACGCTCCCACAGGGCAGCCAGGATGCCGACCAAGAGGAACATGGATCCGCCCCCGAAATCACCGATGACATTGAGCGGCACTGGCGGCGGCTCCCCCGGTTCGCCGATCGCATCGAGCACCCCGGTCAAAGCGACATAATTTATGTCGTGGCCCGCCCGCAAGGCCAGCGGCCCGGTCTGGCCCCAGCCGGTCATGCGACCATAAATAAGGCCGGGATTGATTTCCAGGCAGGCGTCCGGACTCAGACCGAGGCGTTCCATTACGCCCGGCCGGAAGCCTTCGATGAGAACATCCGCTTCCTTGATAAGCAGGCGGGCTTCCGCAACGCCCGACGGCGACCGAAGGTCGAGCTGGATACGCGTCCGATGGCGAAGGAGGATGTCACCGTTCGCCTTGGCGCCGGTCCGCTCGATCCTTACCACCTCGGCGCCCAGGTCGGCCAGTTGCATCGCGGCATGCGGGCCTGGACCCATACCCGCGATCTCGACGACGCGAAGCCCGGAAAGCGGCGGGCTGATATGGTCGTTTTGCATGTCGTGTCCTGCTTTTGAGTTGAATAATCAAGCGATCTCGCCGTAGACAAGACCTTCTGCTGTTTCGGTGCCGAGTATGACCCAACAATCTTGCTTCATTCCCGCGTTGACCGCCGAGAACAACCGGTTCTGGACAGGCGGCGCCGACGGCGAACTGTTGATAATGCGTTGTTTGGAATGCGATTTAGCCATTCATCCGCCGGAACTGCTCTGCCCCCGCTGCCTTAGTGAGCACGTCCAACCGGCCCCAGTGCCAGGCACCGGATCGATCTACAGCTTTACCGTGAACCATCAGCGCTGGCTGCCGGATCTTGCCGTACCCTATACGATCGCTGCGGTGGACATCGACGGCGCAGCCGGTGTGCGGATCACGGCGACGGTGGTGGGCGCCGGTGCCGATGAGGTGGCGATCGGCGACCGCGTGAGCGTCGTGTTCCAGCAGGTGTCGGACACGATATGGGTCCCGCAGGTCGAGCGCGCAGCTTAGCCTGGCTGCTCCCTTCCGTTCTGGCCAACTTATTCCGCAATCGCCGCCGCGAATGTGACCCGAACGACCATTCCCGATCGAAGTTCTCATTCGACGACACCGCTGATCTTCAGGTCCATGATCTCGTCTTCGGCATACCCCAACCCCGTCAGGATCGCGTCCGAGTGGACGCCGAGTTCCGGTGCGGGTCCCGGTGGCAGGCACTGGCGATCGAACATCAACGGCGAACTGACCATCCTGATGCTCCGCCCGTCGCCGTAATCCACTTCCTGAATGAAGCTGTTCGCGGCCGCTGTCGCGTCGTTGGCCAATTCGCCCACCGTCTTCACGACTTCCCACTGGCCGTCCTGCAAGGCCAGGATCTCAATCCACTCGGCGAGGTCCTTGCTCGCGAAAATCGCCTCGAGCGTCTCGATGCAGGCTTTGATGTTGGCGGTGCGCGCCGCGTCGGTTACGAAGCGCGGATCCTTGGCAAGTTCAGGATGGCCCATCTTCTCGACCGCATCTGCCCAGTAACGCTGGGCTTGCAGCATGGACAAGGTGATGAACCGGCCATCGCGTGTGCGATAGTTGTTGATGAGCGGGTTGGGTACCTCGTAGCGTCCCGGCTTGGGCATTTCGGCCCGTCCGGTCAGCGTGGATGCGGTGATCCCGATCTGCATCATCCACATGCCCGTGGCGAGCAGTGAAGCATCCACTATCGACGCCTTGCCGGTCATCGCCCGCTGCAGCAATGCAGCCGATACGCCTCCGGCAAGCACGGCGCCGCTGATGCTGTCGCCGAAGGCGCCGCCGGGCGGTCCCGGCGGATAGGGTTGCGCCGCGGACATAGCCGCCGATGCCATTCCCGATCTTGCCCAGAACGAAAGCGTGTCGAATCCCCCCTTGTCGGCCTCCGGACCATGCGGGCCCAGGGCACTGCCGACGGCATAGACAAGACGTGGATACCGCTCCTGAACATCGGCGATGTCGATGCCCAACCGGCTGCGGCTAGGCGGCAGCAGGCTGGTCAAAAATACATCGGCGGTCGCCAGCAGCTCGTGCAACAACTCCCGTCCCCGGGCCAAGCCAAGGTCGAGCGCAATGCTTTGCTTGCCGCGGTTGAAGATTTCCCAGTTGACCGTGAAGCCGAAGTCGCCCGGGGACATGCCGCCGGCCGCAAGGTTGCGCATCGGATCTCCGGCCGGCGGTTCGATCTTGACGACCTCGGCGCCCAGGTCCGCGAGCATGGCGCCCGCGCCCGGCACGAACGCCCAAGCGGCCAGTTCAACGACCTTGATGCCGGCAAGAGGCTTGTTCATAAGCTGAGCCTTGATCTCGTTGTTGGCCGATAGCGGCTGTTACGACAGCGCGACGCGCCCAGCCTCAACAAATATCTTCACGACGTCGCCGGACGTAACGATGCGCGGCACGCCTTTGGTCCCGCGCGTACCGTCCGAGGATCTCGACACAGTGTCCACATGCCCCGCTTCACTTCAACTTCTCCTTCGGCAGTCCCAAAACCCGCTCGGCGAGAACGTTTCGGATGATCTCGTCGGTACCGCCGAAGATGCGAACGGACGGCGTGCTGCAAACGAACTTTGCCCAGGCATGATCCTCGCCGCTGCGCGTCGCGGCCAGATGCGGCCCCAGCACATTCGAGATGAACTGACTAAGCCGGGTCAGATTGTTAGCCAAGGCCAGCTTTGCGGTCGAAAGCTCATTGCCGGAACCGCCGGATTTCATGCTCTCGATTGCCCGCTGGCTGGTGAGCTGTGCAACCCGGAAGCCCGTGTGGACTTTCATCAGTTCCTGCCGCAGCTCCGGATCGGCATCTAGACCGGCGGCGCGCAACGTCGCCGTCAGCCGACGCCTGAGGCCGCCCAGAGCATCCTGAACGCCGCCGGCGCCGATCGCCTTGCGCTCGTGCATGAGGGTGGTCAGCGCCACCGGCCAGCCGGCCCCCTCCGCACCGATGCGGTTCGCGTCAGAAACGATAACATCCTCAAGAAAAACCTCGTTGAAGGAAGCTCCACCCGTCATCTGCCGCAATGGCCGGATTTCGACGCCGGGCGCGTGCATGTCGATCATGAAGGCCGTGAGCCCGTCATGTTTCCCGGCGGCCGGGTCGGACCGGCAAATAATTTCTCCGAGATCGCTGAACTGCGCGCCCGACGTCCAGACCTTCTCCCCTCTGATACGACAGAACTTGACGTCATAGCTTCTGACCGCCCC
>CAXTOI010000224.1:0-5935 GCA_964245645.1 uncultured Novosphingobium sp.
GACGTTCGAGACGCCGGGGATTTCGACCGGATACTGGAAGCCTAGGAACAGCCCCGCAGCCGCGCGCTCGTGCGGCGTGAGCGCGAGCAGGTCCTGCCCGTCGAACTTTACCGTGCCGCCGGTGACTTCATAGCCGGGCCGCCCGCCCAGCGTATATCCGAGCGTGGATTTCCCCGCGCCGTTCGGCCCCATGATCGCGTGGATTTCGCCGGCGTTGATGGTGAGCGACAGGCCCTTGAGGATGGGCTTGTCCGCGACTGATGTGTGAAGGTCATGGATTTGGAGCATAATTGATGTGCCTAAGCCCAAGCTAAAAGTGCGATAGTCATGAGAGCCGCGAGCGCCGATGCCATCAATGCCGCGATCAAAATTAAGATCAGATACATCCAGAAATATCGAGGCTGTTCAGCCTTTTTGAAAGTCAAACCTTTGATCTGAATGGTCTGATTTTGAATGGACCACCAAAGGCGATAATCAACAAAAGCCGCACACGCCCAAAACAGGAGAACGAGTAGGGCATTCTTAATCACCCCACGCTCCCCTCAAGCGAAATCCCCAGCAGCTTCTGCGCCTCGACCGCAAATTCCATAGGCAACTGCTGCAGCACTTCCTTGGCAAAACCGTTGACGATCAGCGCCACCGCCGCCTCCGACCCCAGCCCGCGTTGCATCGCATAGAACAGCTGATCATCGCTGATCTTGCTGGTGGTCGCCTCGTGCTCGATCTGTGCGCTGGGGTTGCGCACCTCTATATACGGCACGGTATGCGCGCCGCAGTCGCCGCCCAGCAGCAGCGAGTCGCACTGGGTGAAATTGCGCACACCTTCCGCGCCCGCCGCCACGCGGACCAACCCACGATAGGTATTGTTCGAAGACCCTGCGCTGATCCCCTTCGAAATGATCGTCGAGCGCGTGCCCCGGCCATTGTGGATCATCTTGGTGCCGGTATCGGCCTGCTGGTGATTGTTCGTCACCGCTACCGAATAGAACTCGCCGACCGAATCCTCGCCGTTCAGCACGCAGCTGGGATATTTCCAGGTCACCGCGCTGCCGGTTTCGACCTGCGTCCAGCTGACCTTGCTGCGCTTGCCCTGGCACAGTGCGCGCTTGGTCACGAAATTATAGATGCCGCCCTTGCCGTTCGCGTCGCCGGGATACCAGTTCTGCACGGTGGAATATTTGATCTCGGCATCGTCCAGCGCCACCAGTTCGACCACCGCGGCATGCAACTGGTTCTCGTCCCGCTGCGGCGCGGTGCAGCCCTCCAGATACGAAACATAAGCGCCCTTGTCGGCGACGATCAGCGTCCGCTCGAACTGCCCGGTATTCTGCGCATTGATCCGAAAATAGGTCGACAGCTCCATTGGGCAACGCACACCCTCGGGGATATAGACGAAGGTGCCGTCCGAAAACACCGCGCAGTTGAGCGCCGCGAAGTAGTTGTCATGCATCGGCACGACGCGCCCCAGCCAGCGTCGCACCAGCTCGGGATATTCGCGGATCGCCTCGGAAATGCTGCGAAAGATCACCCCCGCCGCTTCCAATTCCTTGCGAAACGTGGTCGCGACCGAAACTGAATCGAACACCGCATCCACCGCTACCCGGCGCGCGCCTTCGACCCCGGCGAGCACTTTCTGCTCCTCGATGGGGATGCCCAGCTTGGCATAGACGCGCAGGATTTCAGGATCGACCTCGTCGAGGCTGGCCAGTTCCTTCTTCACCTTGGGTGCGGCGTAATAATAAGCGGCCTGGTAATCGATCGGCGGCACCGACAGCTTCGCCCAATCGGGGTTCTCCATCGTCAGCCAGTGGCGATAGGCTTTCAGCCGCCAGTCCAGCATCCATTCCGGCTCGTTCTTCTTGGCGCTGATGTAGCGCACGGTGTCTTCCGACAGCCCCTTGGGCCCGAACTCCTGCTCGATATCCGAAGACCAGCCATGCTCGTAATCGGCCACCCGGGCGGCGGCATCGATCGCGGCCTGATCCTTGATGGCGACAGCCTCGTTCACAACGCCTGCTCCGCTGTATGAGATTGCGTCAGCTGCGTCAGCGACACCTGCGCCAGCGCCCCGCGCACCGCCTGGTTGACCTGCGGCCACTGCGGCCGCACTTGGCACGCTGCCTCCAGCGTGCAGGCATGCCGCCCGCCATCGCCGCAGCCGGTCATGGCGATCGGGCCTTCGACCGCCTCGATAATATCCGCCAACGTTATCGCCGCCGCCGGCCGCGCCAGACGCAGCCCGCCGCCCACGCCGCGCGTCGATTTCAACAATCCCGCCGCGGTCAAACGGCTGACCAATTTCTGTACCGTCGGCGCCGGCAGCCCGGTCGCTACGGCCAGCTGCCCGGCATTGACGCGGCTCGCGCCAGGCGCGGTCGCCCCACAGTGACGCGCCGCCGCGCTCATCGTTACCACGGCATAATCGGCCATACTCGACAAGCGCATGCAGAACCTCGGGATACGAGCATCCAAATCGGACCAATTCGTTCCAGTTTGATGTAGGGGCCCGCGCAGGCCGGCGCAAGCCTGGCTCGCGCCTATTTCGCCCCCGGCCGCCGCAACGCCGTCACACAAGCAGCGCGATCAGTGTCCTTGCCATCGGCGTGCCGCGCATCGACATAGCTTGCCTCGGGCACTTGCCCCGGCCCCGGCGGATACAGATACACATCGAGCACGCAAGCCGTCCCGGTAAATTGCAGCTTGCGCACATCGCCCTCGATCACATCCAGCCGCGGCGTGCCGAACTGGCGTGCAAGCTGCGGCGCCGTCGCGCCGATCACCGCTTCCAGCCCGGGCAGGTTCTGAATCCTCAGGCCCGGAACTGTGCGATGCAATTGCGGCGGCGGCGCGAGCCGGATGGGCTGCGGCGTGCTCTGCACGACGGCGCCACCACTCGCGCAAGCCGACAGCAACCCCAACACCCCCGGCAGGAGCAGTAATCGAGTGACGTGCATCGCCCCGGCCATCGCGGCGAGCGCCGCCCCTGTCAACGCCGCCTTGCTCGGTTCGGCGCGATTGGCTAGGCGCCAATCGCTATTTGCAACACGTCGCCATTCGCCATGCAAAGGTCCGCCATGCCCGCTCCCCGTTTCGACGTCATCGCCATCGGCAACGCCATCGTCGACGTGGTGGCGCCGTGCGAAGACACGCTGATCGAGCAACAGGGCATGGCCAAGGGCGGCATGACCCTGGTCGACACCCCCCGCGCGCTGGCGCTCTACGACGCGATGGGCCCAGCGCGCGAAATCTCGGGCGCCTCCGCAGCCAACACCCTGGCCGGCATCGCCGCGCTCGGCGGCAGTTGCGCGTTCATCGGCCAGGTCGCCGGCGACCAACTCGGCGAAGTCTTTGCTCATGACATCCGCGCCGCCGGCGTCGCTTTCACCACCCCCGCGCGCCGCCAGCACGACCCTTCGACCGCACGTTGCCTGATCTTCGTCACCCCCGATGGCCAGCGCACCATGAATACTTACCTCGGCGCCGCGCAATATCTGCCCGCCGCCGCGATCGACGATGCCATGATCGAGGACGGCGCCGTGCTCTACCTCGAAGGCTATCTGTGGGACCCCGAAGAACCCCGCAGCGCCATGCGCAAGGCCATTGCCGCCGCCCGCCGCGCCGGGCGCAAGGTCGCTTTTTCGCTGTCCGACGCCTTTGTCATTTCCCGCCACGGCCCCGATTTCCTGTCGCTGATCGCTGCCGGAGAAATTGACCTGCTGTTTGCCAACGAAGCCGAACTCGCCGCGCTGACCGGCCTCGAAGATTTCGACGAAGCCCTTGCCCAACTCGCCCCGCAAGTGCCGGTGCTGGTGGTCACGCGCGGCGCATCGGGCGCCGTGGCGCTGGCTAAGGGTGAGCATGTCGAAGTCCCCGCCGCGCCGGTGGAGCGCGTCATCGACACCACCGGGGCCGGGGACCTGTTTGCCGCCGGGTTCTTGTTCGGCCATGTGCGCGGCAAGGGGCTGGCGGAGGGCCTGAAGCTCGGTGCGATCTGCGCAGCGGAGATCATCTCGCACTATGGCGCGCGGCCTGAGACCGATTTGAAAGAATTGGTCAAGGATTGAGGTTTGGGGGCCAGGGCCCATAGGCGTTAAATTAGCTTGACGGGACGTGGTCTGGTCTGATTCTGGAGGCAGATGCAGACTGTATCTTTGCCGCCTGCCCAGTTTAACAACGTGCTGCGCCGGCTTCCATTCGATCTTGACCTTGACGCGTTGGTACTCAGCACCGGTGCATCCGGCGCAAGCGTATTGTTAGGGCCGGCGCGAAGTTGCTTCGACTGGCTTTGGCGCGGGCCGGGTGGGCTGTCGCTGAAGCAAACCGCAGCTTGGGCCGAAACGCCAGGTTTTGCCAAGATGAGCGACCCCGGGATCAAATATCGTCTTGATCATGCGGTGGAGTTTATGGACGCCATCGTGACCCGTACGCTTGCGCAACACCCGCAGCCGGCCGATCCACGGTCCGCCGGATAGCGTTCAGAAAGCAGCGCTGCGACTACGTCCTGATAAGGCATCAGTATGCGGTGCTGGCCGACGTTCGCGGCATACCGCACGACGGTCGTCGAACGCTCCGGACGGATCGCCGTCTGCACCGCCACGCGTGCCTCGTGGTCCCGCTTAATGTCGAGCAGGCGATCAACCGGGTATTCGTCAACCTCATCGACGTCCACCGCCAAATGATGGGGGTAGCAGAGCAGCATCAGGTTCGCCGGGTCGTCCGCTAGCTCGTGGCTCAGCGCGGCATCGCCGCGCGGCCCGGTCGGAGTGTCCGCGACAATGTGGGCGACGAAGCCGAAGTTGGCATCCTCCGCGCCTGTCATCAGGTCGCCGACTAGGTCGGCGTTGCAGATGTGGCACCGTCCCGCGCCCCCGGCCCAGACCACCTGCCGCCTGACCGGCCTCAGCTTGTTGCTGCGTCCCTGAGGAGCGTCGTCGTTACCCTTGGTCATTCGATGACTCCAGATCACCAAATCTTCTATGATTTCATGCAAGCGACGATGTTCTTGATCTCGCGCTTCTTCAGTGCAAAATGTGTTGGGCCACGCGGAAGGGTCATCAACGAGCTGCGCAGATGATTGCTCGGCTTACTGCTAGTCGCTTGCGAGACCACCAAAGGCCAACCCCAAATGGGTGGCCGTGTCGTATGTTGTTTTCTCTCTCGCAGGCCGAGTTAATCGCCTCCAGCGGAATGGAAACTTCGATCAACTTTTTGCGGACAGGCGTGGTCATACGGCTCGCTTAATATCGGTTTGTGAAAAGTCGTCGCCCTTGAACTGCAAGCGTTCGCCGGTCTCCTTGATGGCGATGGCGTTGTACGCATTCACCGTGCGCGACACCTTGGCCTTGAGCCGGAATTGGAAGTTCACCAGCGCCAGAAGATCAATCAGGTCGTCGAGTTGGCTCCAAAGATTGCCGGTGATCGTCCGCCGGAACGTAAATTCACCATCACGGGCCACCGGATCCAGCTCCATGTCCGACATCCACCCTTGGTGGAGGATCTGCGTCAGGGCGACGTAGCCCCGCAAGGGTAGCACCTCCGGCGGGTTGATGAGCTTCTCAAAGAACTCTCGTCTGTCACTTTTCACCCCCAACAGATTGTCGATGGCTTCAGGATAGAGATCGGCAGAAGAAAGATCCGGCTTGTACCAAGGCTGTGCGGTAAACCACGGCCAATAGTCAGACCGGCGTATGGTGAAGTCATCCGGGTGGCGGCCATTCTCTTTGCACCAAGCCCAGCGCGCCACCTTCTCGACTGTTTTGCCAGCCGCAGGGATGCCGGAGGTGATCGAGGCGCCGGCGCCCAGGAGCAACACCGGTTCGGGAGCTGTCCATTAGGAGCGATCGCAACCGACCGGGCGAGGACGTCCGGATCGCGGTCGCGTTGATCGTGTCCCGGCGTGTGGTGTAGGTTCCGGCGGTAGCGCTGCTGGCCGGAC
>CAXTOI010000225.1:0-841 GCA_964245645.1 uncultured Novosphingobium sp.
CGCTTGTGGATTGATATCGGTCATGGTGATGGCGGCGTCGGGCCAGGCTGCGCCGGTGACGATGGCGCCGATGCCCGAGCCGGTGCCGATGTCGCACACCGTCGCGCCGGCTTCGAGGCCTTGTCGGGCCAATTCTGCGGCGATGGCATCGGCGAAGCGATAGCTGTCGGGGCCAAGGAACACGGCATCCTGCGCGTCGGTGGGGAAAGCGGAGTGGATGAAGAGGTTGCCGGCAACAGAGGAAACGCGGATGTTGGAGCGCCAGCGGCCGTCAGTGCCTTGCGACAGGACCTCGGCGCGGTCGAGCAAGGCGATGATTTCGGGATCGATATGTCCACGATGGAACGGCATGCTCCAGCCGAGCATGTCGGTGATGGAACGGGCTTCGCGTTGTGGGTCGCGGTTCAGGACGATTGTGTGAGTGGCCGGCGTGGGGGTTACGAAGCGATAGTTGAGGCGGCGGAGGGTGACCAGAAGCTCGGTCAGTACAAGGTGCTGAGGATAAGTCTGAGTCATTGCGGCTTTCTCGCATGCCCATGACCCGGCTGGCAAATGGGCGCGGCGTCATGCAACATCAAGGGATGTCATGCGGCAATCATCAGCTCCGTATCTTCGCTTCATTCTCCGCTTAACACCCCGACCACGATCGCCCGATACATCCGCGCCAGACCCTCGAGATCGGCTATCGCTACCGCTTCGTCGCGTTTGTGCATAGTGGCGTTGCACAGGCCGAATTCCAGGACCGGACAAAGCTCTTTGAGAAACCGCGCGTCGGAGGTGCCGCCGCTGGTCGACAGTTCGGGGGCGGTGCCGGTTTCATCGGCGATGGCCGCCATGACCT
>CAXTOI010000225.1:851-5935 GCA_964245645.1 uncultured Novosphingobium sp.
GCGAGAGGCGGCCCGGGGCGGTGAGGAAGGTTTCGCCCGAAATTACGGTGCGGACGGTGGCGCCGTGGTGGGCGGCGATGGCGGTGACGCGTGTAACCAGTTCGGCGCCGGTATGCAGCGCGTTGAAGCGGATCGAGGCGCGCGCGGCGGCCCGCGACGGGATGACGTTGGTGGCGGGGTTCGGGGCCGTGATTTCGGTTATTTCGAGGTTCGAGGCCTGGAACCATTCAGTGCCATTGTCGAGGTGGAGCGCATTCAGATCAGCGAGCAGCGCGACCAGGCGGGTGATCGGGTTGTCGGCGAGATGGGGATAAGCGACGTGGCCTTCGCGGCCGACTATCTCCAGCCAGATATTCAGCGAGCCGCGGCGGCCGATCTTGATGGTGTCGCCCAGCCGGGCCACCGAGGTGGGTTCGCCGACCAGGCAGACGTCGGGTTCGGCGCCGGTCGCGCGGATGTGGTCGATCAGTACCCGCGTGCCGAAGCGGGCCGGGCCTTCTTCGTCGCCGGTGATGATGAAGCTGATCGTGCCGGCAGCCGCAGGGATGTCGCGCGTTGCCGCGACCATCGCGGCGATGGCGCCTTTCATGTCCACCGCGCCGCGCCCGTATAGCAGGTCGCCGCGCCGTTCGGGGGCAAAGGGTGCAGAAGCCCAGCCCTCGCCTGCGGGCACGACATCGACATGGCCGGCAAAAGCGAAATGGCGGCAGCCGGGCGGCCCGCGGCGGATGGCGAAAAGGTTTTCGACGGGACCGTCAGGGGCTTCGCCGGTGGCGGCGCGGTGGATGGTGAAGCCCTGGGGGGCGAGTTGGGACTCGAGGCAGTCGAATACCGCACCGGTCGCCGGCGTGACGCTGGGGCAGGCGATCAGGGCTTCGGCGAGATCGGCGACGGCGGGGCGGAGACTATTCATGGGTACGCGTTACCAAATGCGGGCGCCGCTGTAACCGGTCAGGGTCGCATGCGAGGTAAATTGGGCTGCTCCGGCTTACGACCCCAGCGCCTGGTCGAGCAATCTGGCCAGACGTAACCCGGCTTGTTCCAGCCGGTGACGGACGATGGGCAGGCTGGCCTGGACATAAGCGTCGCTGAGGGCGATCATTTTCGGCGTCGGTCCGGCACAGGGATCCTGGTGGAAGGCGCGGGTGTAGGCGAAGCTCTGGCCGGTTTTATAGCTTTCCCGCGCCCAGTCGGCAACGTCGCCGGTGGCGATGCGCGCACGCTCGGCGGGGCTGTAGACCCGCACCAGCGGATGTGCGGTGTCGGCGGGCAGGAAATCGGGCAGGCTGTCCCACAACCAGTGCAGGCTGACCGGGCGGGTGCCGTCACCCGCCAGCGATGCGGGCGGATTGCGCAGGATCACCTCGTTGCCGCCGCGATCGTCATGGTCGGCGACATGCAGCGGTTGATGGATATCGCCAACGAAATGGGTGAGGAAGGCCAGCGCGATCAGCCGCTGGGTATCGCCCTGGTGCTTGTCCGCCAGGATGCGGCGCATGCGGATGATCTGGGCCGAGACGCAGGCATCGCCGGGGCAATCGGCCTTGATATCGAAATGGCCGCAGACCGGTTCGTCCTGATAGTGCCAGGCAAAGGTGAATTGCCAATGGTCCGCGTCGCCGCGCAGGCAATCCGGCCAATTGGCGGCATCGTCGAGGCTGGTGATCGGGCAGCCGGGGGTTTGCACGTGCCCCTGCGCCTTGAGCAGGACGCGGATTTGCGCGGCGGTCCGGGGTTGGATATTGGCCAGCGCGATTTCGGCAACGGCGCGGTGGCCGACTGCGTCCCAGGCCAGCGCCTGTTGCGCCCAGCCGAGAGCGGCCAGGGCGCATGCCAGCAGGATCAGCAGCGGGGTGCGGGGATTTAGCCTGGGCACGGTCATGCTTCCTCTGCGGCCGCTCCGGCCCACACCTGCAGCCAGGGATGCTCCCAGACCGCAGCCATATAGGTTTGTGCGAAACCGGGCACGTTCACGCCGTAACTGCGGAAGCGCGAGACGACCGGGGCAAAGGCGATGTCGGCGGCGGAAAAGCTGCCGAACAGAAACGGGCCCCCTGCCCCGAAGCGCGCGCGGGCCTCGGCCCAGAGCGTGAGAATGCGCAGGACATCGCCCTGAGTCGCAGGATCGAGAGCTAGCGGCTCGCCCTGCCAGTGCAGATCCATCGGGCATTGCGTGCGCAGCGCTTGGAACGAGCTGTGCATTTCGGCCACGATCGAGCGCGCGAGCCCGCGCGCATCGGCGGCCCGCGGCCAGAAGCGGTCATGACCAACCTTGTCGCCGAGATATTCGAGGATGGCCAGACTGTCCCAGATCACCGTCTCGCCATCCCACAGCACCGGGACCATGCCCGCCGACGGCGCCAGATCGTCGGCGCGGCGGCGCTGAGGCCAGTCCGCGCCGAACAACACCACCTCCTCGTCGAACGGCAGGCCCGATTGCTTGCACGCCAGCCAACCGCGCAACGACCAGCTGGAGAGATGCTTGCTGCCGATGATCAGTTTCATGGGTTGGCTCCCGAGGACGAGTCAGCGCCTTATAGCTACGGGTGTGGCGGTTTGAAGGACAATCGGTTTTTACGGTGTGTGTCAGCGTGGAGCGGAGACCGAGGTTGTGAATTCGGTCACTCCCCGCCCCTGAGCTTGCCGAAGGATTATTCGTTCCCCGCGTGGCCAGTGCAGCCTTACGGAACAAGGCGACCCTTCGACAAGTCCGGGGTAGCCGGCCAACATGGATCGATAATTGTAATCGACTTTACCCATTTAGAACGACCGACTTATCGGCTTACCAGAGCTTTAGTCCAACAAAGCCTTAGGGGGAGTATTATGATCAGGTCTCACATTTCCTTGATTGCCATGGTCGCTGCGCTTGTCGCCACACCGGTGCTGGCAGCGCCTGCGCCGGCGGACAAACCGCAACAGAACAAAGCGGCGACCGTGGCCAAGACGGTGACCGAACAGCCAATACAGCCGGAGGCGGCCAAGCCGGGCGGCATGACCAATCGCGACTGGTGGCCGACCCGGCTCGACTTGACCGCGCTGCGCCAGCATGAGGATACCAGGTCCAATCCCTACGGCGCGGACTATAATTACGTGGCCGAATTCAACAGTCTCGACCTCGATGCGGTGAAGGCCGATATTCGCAGCGTGTTGCATACCTCGCAGCCCTGGTGGCCATCCGATTACGGTAACTATGGGCCGTTCTTCATTCGCATGGCGTGGCACAGCGCCGGCACCTATCGTGCCGCAGACGGCCGCGGCGGTTCGGATGGCGGCGAGCAGCGCTTCGATCCGCTCAACAGCTGGCCCGATAACGTCAGCCTGGACAAGGCGCGCCGGCTGGTGTGGCCGATCAAGCAGAAATATGGCCGCAAGCTCAGCTGGGGCGACCTGATGGTGCTGACCGGCAATGTCGCGCTGGAGGACATGGGCTTCAAGACCGTCGGCTTTGCCGGCGGGCGGGTCGATTCCTGGCAGCCGGATGTCGTCTACTGGGGTCCGGAAACCAAGATGATGGGCACCGACCGCTCCAATCCTGACGGTACGCTCAAGCGCCCGCTGGGCGCGACCACCATGGGGCTGATCTACGTCAACCCCGAAGGACCGGGCGGCGATCATGATCCGATCGGCGCGGCTGCCGACATTCGCCGCGCCTTCGGCAACATGGCGATGAGCGACGAAGAGACGCTGGCGTTGATTGCCGGCGGCCATACTTTCGGCAAGGCGCATGGCGCACACCCGCAGAAGGAATGCCTGGGCACCGAGCCGACTGCATCCGGCGTCGAGGCGCAGGGCATGGGCTGGGCCAACAAATGCGGCAAGGGCAATGCCGAGGACACGATCACCTCGGGCCTGGAAGGCGCGTGGTCGGCCAGCCCCACGCATTTCACCATGCAATATGTCAATAATCTGCTGAATTACGACTGGGTGAAGACGAAAAGCCCGGCCGGGGCGACCGAGTGGATCCCGACCGATCCGGCGGCGGCGCATCTGGTGCCCGACGCGCATCTGCCGGGCGTGACGCATGCCCCGATCATGTTCACCACCGATATCGCGCTCAAGGACGATCCTGCCTTCCGCCAGCTATTGGAGAACTGGCAGAAGAACCCCGATCTGTTCGCCCAGGCATTTGCCCGGGCGTGGTTCAAGCTCACGCATCGCGATCTGGGGCCGCAGGCGCGTTACCTGGGCAAGGATGTTCCGAGCGAAACCTACCTGTGGCAGGATCCCTTGCCCAAGGCGAGCTTCGCGCCGATCGGGCCGGACGACCAGGCCAGGCTCAAGACGATGGTGCTGGCATCGGGGCTGACCGAACCTGAGCTGGTGCGCACGGCCTGGGCGGCGATATCCTCATTCCGCAGCACCGACATGCGGGGTGGGGCCAATGGTGGCCGCCTGCGGCTCGATCCACAGCGTGGCTGGGCGGTCAATGACCCGGCCGAATTGAAGAAGGTGCTGGCCAAGCTGACCGCGATCCAGAAACAGTTCGCCAAGGGCGGCAGCCAAGTCTCGATGGCCGACCTGATCGTCCTGTCGGGCGATGCGGCGGTCGAGCAGGCGGCGCAGCGCGGCGGGATGGCCGTCAGTATTCCGTTCACGCCGGGCCGCGTGGATGCGACGCAGGACCAGACCGACCTCAAGGCGGCGGCCAATCTCGAGCCGGTGGCCGATGGCTTTCGCAATTGGTATGGCCCGAATGCAGCGGTCAGCCCGCCCGAGGCGCTGGTCGACAAGGCGGATACGCTGGACTTGACGGTGCCGGAAATGACCGTCCTGGTCGGCGGCATGCGGGCGCTCGATGCCAATAGCGGCGGGTCGCGCAACGGAGTGCTGACCGCGCATCCCGGTACGCTCAGCAACGACTTCTTCGTCAATTTGCTGACGATGGATACGGTGTGGTCGAAATCGGCTGCCCCTGGGATCTACAACGGCAAGGACCGGGCGACGGGAGCGCCGAAGTGGACCGCGACGTCAGTCGATCTGATTTTCGGGTCGAACTCCGAATTGCGCGCCGTGGCGGAGGTCTATGCGGCCGATGACAGCAAGGCGAAATTCGTTAACGACTTCGTTGCGGTATGGACGAAGAT
>CAXTOI010000226.1:0-1977 GCA_964245645.1 uncultured Novosphingobium sp.
CCCGATTCTCATCTTGATTGTCGCTGCGTTCTCAACTTGATTGCCGCGCAGCACTTTGCCCACAACAGCGCCATGGCGCTCAGCACGAATGGATGGCTCAGATATAGCGCGTAGGAGGCATCGCCTCCCCGCATGAACAATCGCTTGATCGGGCCGGGCGCCGGCCCGTCGGGCAGCGCCAGCACGCCGGCAACTATCATCGCCGCCGGCACGCCGCCCCAGATCAGGCGATAGACATCGTAGTGGTTGGCGATGCCCGCCGCCATGAACGCCGCCATCGCCAGATAGCCCAGCGCAGCCAAAGCCAGCCCTGCCCACGCCGGCCGGGGACCGGAGCGCCGCCACAGGCCCTGGATCCAGATACCCAGCAGGAATTCCAGCACGATCGGATCGCACCAGACCTTGAGCGGCATCGGCAGGGAGAAGACCAGGCCCGCTGCCGCCAGCATCAGCAGCGCCGCATTCACCGCGATCAGGCCCCGGCGGCGATCCAGCCGCATTGCCACGGCAAAGATGACATAGAACAGCATCTCGTAATCCAGCGTCCAGCCCAGGATCATCACCGGGCGCGGCGCTCCGTCCGCATTCATCGTCAGCGGCACGAAGCTATACGAGCCGAGCACCTGCCGCCAATTGGTGCTGTGGTGGCGCATTTCCGCGGGGACCAGCACCATCGCCAGCAGGGTCAACGTCGTGAACAGCCAGTACATCGGCACCAGCCGCAAGACACGGTCGCGGAAGAAGCGGCCGGGTTCCCCCGGCTTGCCGAAGCTGTCGCGGGTGATCAGCGCCATGATGAAGCCGCTAATATATAACCACGAAAAAGATGTCCACGCCGCAATGCCACCAGATCGGCTGGAACGGGGCGAATCCAGCGGCTAGCGCCGGTTTCTTGAGCACTTCATGATTGAGATGGCCGAACAGCACCATGGCCGCAGCGATCAGCCGCAGGATCTGCAGATTGCCGATCGTTTGCGGCTCGCTGCGCTGGGCGGTCGCTGTATTTACCATGGCGATCGCAGTTGGGCGAGCAATTCATTGAACAAAATGCAGCACCTTGATGTAATTATACTCGCAGTTTCCAGCAATGACTTTGTATTGATTCTTTCCCCGTAAATATACGTAGAATTAGGATCCGAGCTGGGCAAGCTTTCTCTCGGGATTTCTACGCGTGATTGGCCTTTGCCCGATTCGGAGACGAGCAATTGGCTTTGACAAACCGGATCGCTGCATTAGGTAAAACACCTATGGATCAGGCTGCTGCTCACGGTGCCGTGCGGAGATCATCGCGGCGACCGTTACGAAGCGCCCGCGATCGGCCCGGTCTGCTCTGGCCCGAGGCGGCGGCCGGGCTGGTGATCGGCGGCTTGCTGGCGCTCGGCTTTGCCCCGCATGCCTTGCCGGCCGGATGGGCAGGTGCAGCCTGGCGCTTGTCGTGCCTGAGCTATGCCTGGGTCTGCCTGGCGCGCGGCGTGGACCGGCGCCAGGCTTGTGCATTGCTGGTGGTGTTCGTGCCTTTTCTAACTGGCGTGGCCATCGATGCTGCGGTGCTGCGCTCGGCTGCATGCGTGGCCGATTTCGCCCGCCAGCTGTTCATTTTTGCCTTTGCCGGAACCGTTTTTGGCGCGGCGCGCGATCCGGTGGCCCGCCGTATCGGGCTGTGGGTCTTGCTTGGGGTGGCGCTGGCAATCCTGGCCGATTCGCTGGCGAGGGCGCTGCCGGCGCTGTCGGCGGGGTGGTCGTATGCTGGCGCCCGGGTGCTCAAGGGCAAGAGCTTTCAGAACGGCTATAATGCCAATGAAGTCTGTTTTGCCGGGCTGGTGGCGCTGATGGCGGGCTATGGCAACCGGCTAGTGCCGCGATGGCTGCTGCTGGCGCTGATGGCGCTGCTCGGCGGGTGCTCGGCGGTGCTGACCGCGCGTACGCCGCTGCTCGCGCTGATCGACGATTTCGGCAACGTCATCCAGGGCGGCCAGG
>CAXTOI010000226.1:1987-5934 GCA_964245645.1 uncultured Novosphingobium sp.
GATCGTGGGGGCGGGTGGTGGCTGGATGGTGGCGCGCGCGCCGGTCGCGGCGGCGTGTGCGCGCCACCGCTGGCTCGGCGCTGCGGCGACGGCGCTGGTGATCGCCGGGTTTCTGGCGGGATTCGTCAGCCATGTCGATGCGATCGCCCATTCCGCCTATGCGGTGCAATTGGCAGGCCGCGCGGCCTTGTGGCAGATCGCGATTGGCGCATGGCCGCAGCAGCCGCTATTCGGTTTTGGACCCGGCAGCTTTCAGGCGGTCATCCATGCCAATCTCGCCAAGGCCTTTTTGACCAGCAGCGATCAATACACCGAACTGTACCAGTTGCAGGCTGGAGGCTTTCACAATGTGTGGCTCAGCGTGCTTGCAGAGCGCGGCGCGGTCGGGGCCGGCGGGCTGTTTGCCTCGTGGTGCTTGCTGGCCGGATTGGCGCTGCGACATCTCGGCGAATTATCGGGCTCGGGGCGGTTGCTGGCGGCGACTTTGCTGGTCACCCTGTTCCTGCGTGGGCAGGTGGAACTGGCGGGCTTGTTCGACGACGCCAATGGTCCGATCGATCAGATCGTCATGATGGCGATCGGGCTGACTTTTCCGAATGTTCGGCTCGCGTTTGCATTTCGCGGGCGCGATCTGGCGGCGCAGGCTGGTGCCGCCCGGCGAGCCGTTCCCACGTGATCGCTCTGCGCGGACGGCTGGTGAGCGCTATCCTGGGGTTTACGTTGGTTTCGCGCGCCGTGGGCATGCTGCGCGAAATCATCATCGCTGCCGGGTTCGGCTTTTCGCGCGCGACCGATGGCTTTTACCAGCTTGCAGCGACCCCGACTTATCTTGTCGCCTTTCTGGGAGGACCCTTCTCGACCGCCTATATCGCCTGGTCGAACCGCGACGACGTCGGCGATCGGGGCCTGCGGGCAAGCATCGTGATGCAGTGGCTGGGGGCAGCGGTCGGGCTGCTCAGCGTGGCCTTCCTGGCTGTAGCGGCATGGCTGCAATGGGCGGGGCAGAGTGGCGGCGTGCAACTGCTGCCGCCGCTGCTGATGGCGCTGGCTTGCGCTGCGTCCGGCGTGGTCGGGCTGAGCGCGGCGGTGGCCAATGCCGGCGCCCGGTTCGTGCAGGCGCAGGCGGTGCTGTTCGTCAACAATGCCGGGTTCGTGCTGCTGCTGGGGTTTTTCGCGCTGCTGCTGCGGGGCCGCGTCGAGCTGGCGTTGACCGGCGCATTTACCGGGGCGGCGCTGATGGCCGCGGCTTATGGCTGGACGATCATCCGGCAGGATGCCGGGGCGCCGCCCTGTTCGTCGGAGCGCGCGGCGGTGACAAGCTCGATGCGCCGGGTGTTCCTGCCGATGCTGGTCATGGCCGGGATCGAAACGCTGGGATTCCTCGCTTCGCAGGCCGTGGTGCTCGGGCTGGCGGCGCGGTCGGGCGCGGGGGTGACCTCGGCCGGATCGCTGGCGCAGCGGATTGCGCTGAGCGCGAACGGCCTGGTGATCGGCCCGCTGGCCAATGTCGCCATGGTGCGGCTGATGCAGCTGCGGCCCGAGGCAGCGCGGCGCTACCTGCTGCGTGTGGCCGGCTTGACGCTGGGCGGGCTGACGATGACTGCCGCGACGATCAGCCTGGGCGCGGTGGTGGTGGCGCAGCATAGCCATTCGGCCACCGTGACGCTGCTGGCGCAGCTGATTCCCGCTTACACCATCTGGCTGGTGGCGCAGGGGTCCAACATCATGCTGAACCGGCTGTCTTTCGCGCGCGGCGCGGCACGGCGCTATACGGTGGTGACGCTGCTGGGCTATGGCGCCGCGAATGTCGTGCGCTATGCGGCATGGCGCGGCGCTGGATTTGGTCCGGCGATTGCGGCCGGCGCCGCTGTCGAACTGGTTGCAACGCTGACCATCCTGGGTGCGATCGGCTGGCGACAGGCGCGGCCGGTATTTGCCTGATGGCTACCAAGGCCGCGACGCCAAGTGGTCCTCTGATCGTGGCCACCGAAGCCGATGGCTCGGGGATGGGCCGCTTTGCCGTCGAGCTGGCCAATGCGCTGCAGGCCGCCGGACATGATGTGACACTGTTGGCGCGCCCGCAGCCCTACCGCTTGCAGGGTGTGCGGCAGGTCGCAATCGCGCCGCCCGCCGCGCGCGCGGGCTGGCGCAAGCGGCTCGGGCTGGCGCGGCAATCGCTGGCGATGGCGCGGTCGGTGTGGCGCGCGGCGCGTCCGGAGCAACCGCTCCTGTTGATCCACATCGCTCCGACCTTGCCGATCAGCCTGGCGCCGATCGTTGCGGCCCGGCTCAGGCGCGCTCGGATTGCATTGAGCCTGCATGATTTCTACCCGCATACACAGCGCTTCTTCCCTGCGCTCCACGGGCTCGAACGCTGGCTCTACCGCATGGCCTATCGGCAATGCGACCTGATCATCACCAACAATATCGCGCAGAGCCAACGCGTAATCAACGAGGCTGGCGTGCCCGTGGCACGGGTGCGCGCGTTGTTTCATGGGCCGTTCGTCCTGGCCGGGCTGACACCGCCAGCGCCGCGCAAGGAGCTGCGGTTGCTGGTCTTCGGCTCGTTGCGACCGAACAAGCAGGTGTTGGAATCGATTTGCGCGGTCCGGCGGCTGCGGGGCGAAGGGGTCTGTGTCAGCCTGCGTATCGCCGGCAGCCCGCGGCGTGAGGACGCCGCCTATTGGGCGCGATGCCGGGCTGAAATCCCGACAGGTGAAGCCGGTTTCGACATCCAGGCTCGTGCCTTTGCCGATGATGAACTGGTTGCGGTGTTGTCCGGGGTGGATGCGATGCTGTGCCCTTACGCCGGGTTCGATTCGCAAAGCGGCGTCGCGGTGACCGGGGTTTCCAACGCCGTGCCGGTGATCGCCACTGCCGCCGTGCAGGTCGCGCATGTCGATCTGGGCGCCGCACCATGGCCGCAGATTGCTCCTATCGCCGACGCCGCAGCGATAGCCGGCGCGGTGCGCGAGTTCACGAAGGTATCGGCAGCGGCCAGGCTGGAGTGGGCTGCGCAATTGCGGCGGCGGTTTCTGGCGGCGGCTGGCTGGGACGTGTTGGCCGGGTGTTATGGGCAGGCGATGCGCGAGCTGGAATTCTGGCGGTGATCCGCCGATGGCTGAGCGCACTGGGCGCGCTGGGCGGCGGCTTGTCGGGCCCGGTCGCGATGGCAGCGGGCAGTCCCTATGCCGCCGCTTGCCTGGCTGCCCCGGTGTTTACGGAAAGCTTCGGCACGGCAGACATAGCCCCGCACTGGACGGTGATCGAGCATCCCGCAATGGCCAATGCCAATGGCGAGCTACAGGCCTATCGCGCAGACATGGTCGCTGCGGGACCGCAAGGTTTGCGCATAACCGCACAGCGGCAGTCGAACGGCTATGCCTCGGGGCGCATCGCCAGCAAGGTGTTGTTTCGCTACGGTTGCTTCGATATCGTCGCCCGGATGCCGGCCGGCGGTGGATTATGGCCGGCGCTGTGGCTGCGGACCCCCTATGGGCGGCCGATCGACGGCGAGATCGACATCATGGAAGGCTTCGGCTCGCATCCCGGCGTACTCCAGAGCACCTTGCATCAATGGGCGAATGGTGTGCATCATGGCTTTGTCTGCACCCGGATCGGCGATCTGCGCTCCACCGCCTTTGGCGTGTCGTCGGCCTGTGGCTGGCAACCGCGCTGGTGGCGCAGCGACTTCACCATGGCACCGCATCATTATGGGTTGATCTGGACCCCGCGCGAGGTGACGTGGCTGATCGACGGTGTGCCATATTACACGCTGCATGACGGCATACCGACACAGGCGATGGCGATACAACTCGATCTGGCGGTGGGCGGAGTCTTCGATGGCAATCCGGGCGGTGCCACTGATTTGCCGGCGGAAATGGCGGTGACTTCGATTAGAGCATCGTGCTTTTAATCGGATGCATAGCCGGCATCCTTGAAGTAAT
>CAXTOI010000227.1:0-5866 GCA_964245645.1 uncultured Novosphingobium sp.
TCATTGGCCAATACCCAGGTGCGACAAGGCCACCTCGCGAATATCGACGACGTTGCCATGCTGGACCAGCAAGGCCGGCGTGTGGGTGATGCCGAACTTGGCGGTCAGCACGCCTTGCTGATCGAAATAGAAGCGGCGCTTTAACTCCTTCATGCGCTCGATCGGCGAGCCGTTGACCAACACGATCCACAGCTTGTCCGGTTCGCCCTGCTTGACGGCCCAGGCCATCTGCTCGGCGTTGTCGCCGTCCACGAAGGCAAACGCGTGGGCCATGCCAATGCGCGTCAACGGGTTGAAACGCTGGCCTTTGGCCGCGATGAGATTGCCGCGGGCGTTGCGGATGTCTTCTGCGATGGTCACGGTGGGATCGTAGGACCACTCCCGATCGGTCTGCGCCGCGGTTATGCCGCCGACGGGATGCGGGCGATTGGCACTCGCCTGCGCGGTCGCCACGAATTTCTGGTTCATGGCATCGAGGGCGCCGCTGTTCTGGGCGGCCAGCAGCCGGGCGCGGATGACGGTGAGCATATCAGGCTCGGCGATCGACCAGGTCGTACCGATCGTGCCATAATCCTTGGCCATGGCTGCGGGAGCACCGGCCGCCACCAGACCCGCGATCAGAACGACCGCGCCAAAACCTCTGCGCGCGCTCACAGGATCGGCTCCCCGACCCCGATCAGACGGTCGCGGCAGACGAAGCCGATCTCGGCGTAGCGGCTGTCGAAGCCGTCCTTGTGCGGGGTGCCGGCAAAGATGCAGCCACGCGGTACGGTGCCGGTCGGACCAGGAACGAGAACTTCGCCCTGGCGGGTGAAGGGCTTTATGCTCGATACCTGCCGCCCGTTGACCAGCACGCGAGATCCATCGCGCGCGATCGTGTCACCCGGCACGCCATAGGCGATCTTGGCGAATGGGCCGGGCTTCTTGCCGAAATGCTTGAGCACCAGCGGATCGGGGCCCGGCTTGAACAGCACGTAATCGCCGCGTGCCGGAAACTTGCCCGCTTCGACGAGAAACGCCCAATTGGGCAGGGATTCGCTGGCATTGATGAACAGGCCGTGGCGCGCCTGCCATGCCGACAGCGACTGGAAGCCGATAGCGATCGTGCCCAACACCGCCACGCCCAGCAAGCTGCGACCGAACGGTTGCCGCCGGGCGCGCGGCGGCGAAGCGGTTTCAGTGAGCAGCGGCATTGGCGTTTCCACTTGGCCCGAAGAACTGCTGCATGTCAGGTGACATGCCCTGCGCTGCGCCCGGCTGTGGATGGGGCACGTGGCTGTAGACTTCGGCTCTGACATCATCGGTGATGTCGGGGATATTGCCGGCGACCACCGCATTGCTCAGCAGCACCACTTGTCCGCTGCGCACATGCATGGCGACCGCATCGTTCATCGCTTTCAGAAACAGGCCCGTTTGCTGGGTAATCTGGTCGGCCGGCACGCCCGAGCGCGCCTCGGCCTGGACATAGCCGCGCAGCAATTCGGCCAGCTGCACCTTGACCAGTGGGGTAGATGCCTTGCGCACATCGAGGATCGCATGGGTCGCCCAGCTGCCCCACAGTAGCGCGGCTGCACCGAGCCCGAAGATGATGAACTTTTGCCGCTCGGCCGCGATGACCGATCTGAGCTTCAGGCGAGGCCGCACGCCGGCGCTGACAGATGTGGGTGAAACGCTATTGCTCACTGTAATCCCCTTTGGGCGCGATATCGAACACCCGCGATTCCCGTTCAGGCGCGGTGTCAAACACCCGCGCCAAGCTCGCGCGGCGAAAGAAAGCGATGAGCAGGAAAGAGACCCAAAAGGCCGACTTGACGATCCGGTTGAACTGATCCTGCCGCGAACCGTCGGCGGCGACGTAGCGGCTCGCCATATTGGCGAGCTGCAGCATTGTTTGTGGCAACGAAAAGCTGCCGATCGCGAAAGCCGCGACTGAAACGGTGCCGGCCGAGGCCAACGTGGTCACCGCGAGCCAGCCCAGCAGGCGCAAGCCGATGACGGCGGTATCGGCCCAGGCCGAGCCTGCCAGCTGCGCTTTCATTCCGCGGCCTCCCGCATCGCTTCGGGCGTAAGGCCGTACGCCACCGCCTCGATCGCGTCCGCCATGGCCACGCCCCGGTCAACATAGGCTTCGATCTGGCCGAACACGGCCGGGCTCGACGAATAGAGCGTTGCTGAAAAGGGATCGAGCACCAGGCGGCACACCGCCTGCATGTCCGGACCGCGGATGAGAATATCCGAGTATTCCGTGCCATTGCGCTTGAGCGAGCGCAGCAAGGTCTCGGTGTAATTATCCATCTCGAAGCGGCCGGTCGCGCGGAAATCGGCGATCGTCTCGGTCTTCTGCTGGAGAACCACCATCCAGTCGGAGTTCTCCAGCGCCGCCTTGGAACCGCCCGACTTGTAGAAGTCATTGACCGATTGGGTCGCGGTGATCAGCGAGCCGCCGTATTTGCGGCAGGTGCGCGAATAGGTTTCGACAAAGTCGGCCATCGCCCCGCCCTTGAGCATCTGCCAGGCTTCATCGATGATCAGCGCCTTGGGAACGCTCCGCGCCAGCTTGCGCATCGTCTGGGAGGCGATGAACATGATCGAGGTCAGGACGACGCTGCGCAGCTCCTCGCGGGAGGACAGATCGGAGAGCTCGAACACCGTAAGATCAGCCGACATATCGAGATTGCTGTCGCCGATGAAGAACTGCCCATACGTCCCGAGCCTCGAGAACGGCAGCAGCGCCGTCGCCAGATCCTGGGCATTAGGATGGGCTTGGGCTTGCAACGCCGCGATCACTGCATCGACGGTCCCCTCGCGCCCATTGGCGTTCCACACCGCATTCACCGCCTGGTCGATTAGCCCGCGTTCCGTGTCATTGAGGCGATCTTCAAACCTAGCCATTTGCGAGATCATCGCTTTGAGCATCGCCATGCAATCGACGAGATAATCCTCGTCATTGCCGGCCAGGCTCGCATCGATCATCCGAAAGGGATTGAGCGAGATCCCCGACGACAACTTGAACTCAGTAAAAGTCCCGCCCAGCGCCTTGGCCATGTGTTCGAACGAACGGCCGTCGTCGATGACGATGACCTTGGAACGCACGCCGGCAAAGCTGGCGCACAGGTCCTGCAGCGTGACCGATTTGCCCGAGCCGGACTTGCCCGCGATCGCGACATTATGGTTGCCGGCCATATTTTGGAACGGCGACCAGAACTGCGGTTGCCCGCGCCGGCCGATGAACAGCAGATGCGGGATATGCCCGCCATTGTACTCGCCCTGGACCGGCGCCAGAGCCGCCACGTTCGATGACAGCACTGTCCTGAACCGACGCATCCGCGCCAGATCGGACGACAGCCCATCGGCCAGCATCAGCGGGAACGAGGCGAGAAACCCGCCCAGATGGAGGTAGGTCTCGTCGATGAGGTCCCATCCGGCCGCCTTGTAGATCGCCTTGATGGTGCGCTCGTTGATGTCGCCCCGCCTCTTGGGCGAGATCACCGACACGCTGTAATAGATCTGGATCAGCTTGGCGCCGAGCCGGACCTGTTGCTGGACATGTTGCCACTCCGCCGACTGCGTCTTGAGCGCGGGCACCAGGCGCGCCGCCTTGCCATCAGCCAGCGAGGTCGTGCGCGCGAATTTCCACCCGGCCTTGCTTTCCGATACATCCGCCGAAGCGATCTTGCCACACATCGTCTGCAGGACGGGGCAGGGCAGGCACAGCTTGGGATTGAAGATGTCGCCGATGGTCTTTTGCGTATCCCACGGTGCCCAGCGCTCGGGGAAATAGCGCACCGACATCGTGCGCACATCGAACTCGTGCGGCGTATAATCGGTCATCTCCGGCGCGCCGTCGACGATCCGGCCCGATGGTCGCAGCGAGGCGGCCTCGATGATCAGCCGGTTCTTGTCGACCCGGGTCACCAGGTCGCGGCGCACGCATTGCTCGTTGATCGGATCGAACGGACTGTAATCGGGCGCTTCATCGGCCGCGCCGGTCGAAGGGCACAGCACCTCATCGATAAAGCGGATCAGATCGGTGGGGCTGAATACCCGCGTGGTAACGCCGATCGAATCGAAGGCGGCAATGACGCCATCGCGGATCGTCATCAACTGCCGCGCATCGATGCGCGAGCCATCGGGTGCACCCACCGCGACCAGGACCCGGAAGTTGCGCAGCAGGAACGGTCCGTCGGTCGCTAGCGAGGTCCAGGCGCTCCTGCGCAGGAGGTCGAGGCGATAACGGGCCAGCTTTTCAAAGACCGAGCCGGCCTTGATCCGCGGCAGGGCCCACTCCTGCAACTTCTCGGCAATGCGCGGGGAAGCGTAATTGATGACCTGGAACTCGCACCCGGGGACCAGCACATCCGCAAAGACCGAGTTCAGGATCTCGCCGACGCGCTCATCGGCACCGATGAGCGGCGCCAATTCAAGGATAAACCCCTTCGAACGCGTCATGTGAAAGATCTGGTTCTCCGGGCTGAAGGCCCGGTAGCCCAGGTAACTCGCCAACATCGGCACATTGCCAGTGCTGCGCCCCTGCTCGGCAACCTTGTCGTCACCGGTCACGAGTTCGATGAATTTCTTCAGCATCGCTCAGCTCCCCGCCGGCGGGAAGGTAGCGCCCGACTGATTTGCCGATGCTGGCTCGCTCGATATGACCGGCACCGTCGGCGCCGGCACCCTACTACCCACCGGCTTGGGCGCCCTGGCCAGAATCGCTGCCACCTTCGCGGCAATTGCCTCATTCGGGTTGGCGACCGGCAACGCCGGCGGGGTCATGGTTGCCATCAGCGGCGATGGCGAAGACGCAGCCAGCGTTATCCCGCCAATCTGCGGCGCGCGCTCTGCTACACCCAGCAGGCTGCGATCGGTGCCATCGCCAGGATCGGCCACAGTCTCTGGCTTGGACGCATCGGCAGCTTGTACCGGCGAGGCATCGACGTAGGTATAATCCGTCGTTCTTGCGTGCAGCCGCCCTTGGGCATCACGCCAGGCCGGATGGACCACCCGCAATGCCGGACGACCGTTGGTTGCAACCGCACGCGCCGCCTCGCCGTACCCGGCATGCCTGGACGACTTGATCGGATCCTGCCCTGCCATGGCCATATCGCTGGCTGGTACTATGTCGCTGGCGGGGGCCATGTCCCCATCACCCAGCTGACCGCTCATTTGCGCCAGCGCGGCATCGTCGATCGAGGTCGATGGCGCGCAGACGCCCTTGGGCGCCTGGCACAAGAACCCGCCCTTGACGTTCTCGTGCAACATCGAGCATCCGGCCAGCAGGCCAAACGCGGTAGTCAGAGCGGCTGACGCTGCTCGCAGATTGTGGTCCCGCGCCATTATGCGCCTCCCTTCAGCCAGGCTTCGAGGAATTCCCGCGGCCGATAGCCTTCGACCACCGCGCCATCGGCGCGCACGATCACCGGGGTGCCGTTGAAGCCATGTTGCCGAGCAAACTGCTCATTGGCGTCGAGCCCGCTGGTATCGCAGCTGGCGCCCTTGCCGACCTCCTGGTCGGAATAGGCCCTCTCGACCGCGGCCGGGCGATCATGCGAACACAGCACCGCTTCCGAAATCGCGCGCGTTCCCAGCACCGAGATCGGGCGCTCGACGACATGCGCACCAAGCCCCTTGAGCGCCTGATGGAGCAGCCGGCAGTAGCCACAGTGGAAATCGCTGAAGACGGTGACCTTGGGCCCCGCGCCGCCCCAATCGATCCCGCCCGCTGCCGACAGATCGGCGAGCGACACCTTGGCAGGAACCGGGGGCGCCGAGGGTCGCGCGGCAGGGCCGCGCACCTTGACCGCCAGCCCATCTTCATCGTCGGGTTTAGCGGCCGCCGATGCCGCACCGCCCAGCATCATGTCCGGGT
>CAXTOI010000228.1:0-3854 GCA_964245645.1 uncultured Novosphingobium sp.
AATCGATGTTGTGGCCCAGCCCGTCGATCTCGAAGGCATCGAGCGCGGCAATCTGCTTGTCAGCCGCTTCGTCGCGCGTTTCCCCCCAGGTCACCAGCTTGGCGATCATCGGATCGTAGAACATCGAGACTTCGCCGCCCTCCAGCACGCCGTCGTCGACACGCACGCCACCCACGCCGCGTCCGGCGTAGATGGCCGTATCGTCGTCGGCCCAGCCCGGCACCGGCGGGCGATAGCGCACCAGCCGGCCTGTCGAGGGCAGGAAGCCGCGATAGGGGTCTTCGGCATAGACGCGGTTTTCAATCGCCCAGCCGTCGATACCGATATCGGCCTGGGTGAACGCCAGCTTCTCGCCGGCGGCGACGCGGATCATCTGCTCGACCAGATCGATGCCGGTAATCGCCTCGGTGACCGGATGCTCGACCTGAAGGCGGGTGTTCATCTCCAGGAAGTAGAAGCTCTCACCGCTCGGATCGGCCCCGCTGACGATCAGTTCGACCGTGCCGGCGCTGTAATAACCCACCGCGCGGGCCAATGCGACGCATTGCTCGCCCATGGCTTGCCGCATCTTGGGGGTGACGAAGGGCGAAGGTGCTTCCTCGACTACCTTCTGGTGGCGGCGCTGGATGCTGCATTCGCGCTCGTTGAGGTAGAGAATATTGCCGTGCTGGTCGCCCAGGATCTGGATTTCGATGTGGCGCGGGTTAAGGATGAATTTCTCGATGAACACGCGGTCGTCGCCGAAGCTGTTCAGCCCCTCGCGCTTCACCGCTTCGAAACCTTCGCGCACGTCCTGGTCGGAATACGCCAGCCGCATCCCCTTGCCGCCGCCGCCGGCCGAGGCTTTCATCATCACCGGATAGCCGATCTCGGCGGAGATGCGTACCGCGTGCTCGGTGTCATCGATTTCGCCGACGAAGCCGGGCACGACATTGACCCCGGCCTTCATCGCCAGCTTCTTGCTCTCGATCTTGTCCCCCATCGCGGCGATCGCGTTCACCGGTGGGCCGATGAAGGCAATGCCCTCGGCGGCGAGCGCCTCGGCAAAGCTGGTGCGTTCGGAGAGGAAGCCGTAGCCGGGATGGACCGCATCGGCACCGGTCTGTTTGGCGGCGGCGATGATCTTGTCCGCGATAAGGTACGACTGCGCGGCCGGCGACGGCCCGATGTGGACCGCCTCATCGGCCATCTGCACGAACGGCGCGCGGGCGTCGGCGTCGGAATAGACCACAACCGTGGCGATGCCCATGCGGCGGGCAGTCTTGATGACCCGGCAAGCGATTTCCCCGCGGTTAGCGATGAGAATTTTTTTGAACATCAGCTATCGAACCCTTATTGATAACATGCTTGACATGCCATGGTGCTCATGTCATGTGAGAGAAGTGATCGTCAGCTTCGCCAATCGCGCTACTGAACGGTTTGCGATCGATGGCAAGAGCAAATTCAGCGGCATGGATGTCGGCAAAGCAATGGCACGGTTGAAGATTTTGCGGGCGGCGCGGGTTATAGAAGATATTCCGCCACTCAAATCGGTTGGGCTCCACGCGCTGACAGGCAACCGGCAAAGCCTTTGGGCGATGACGATCAACGGTCCCTGGCGATTGGTGTTTCGTTTCCGAGACGGCAACGCTGAAGACGTCGAAATTGTCGATTATCACTGAGAAGGTTCGTTCAATGACCCAGTTCGCGTTCGAGCAAGTCCACCCCGGCGCAGTGCTCAAGGAGGAGCTCGAGGCGCGCGGCCTTTCTGCCAATGCGTTCGCGCTCAAGCTGCGTGTTCCACCGCAGCGCATCCAGGACATCGTCGCCGGGCGGCGCGGCATCAGCCCAGACACCGCATTGCGCCTGGAGGCGAGCTTAGGCACGCCGGCTAGATTGTGGCTCGACATGCAGTCGGGGTACGATCTGTATCGTACGGAGGCGTCACACGGCGAGACCGTGCGGCGCGAGGTGGCGGCGGCATAGCGGTCCAACTGATTGCTGAAGAGGCGATACGGCCGCCATCTGAAATCGTTGGCGGCCTCCACCATCTATAGCGGCTCACCGGAGTTAGGATTGTGAGCGAGTTCGTCCAATTCCTGTGTTCGACGCTGCGTCATTGCAACGAGGCACATAGAGTAATTCAATGGCGCGATTGTTCCGCCGCCGCTCGCTATGGCATGGCAGGTGGCATCCCTATATTGCAACCAAGCACGCTGCGCAGTTAGAAGGTAGGGGAAACCCGCATCTGCTCCGTTTAACCCTTTGCTCTCTGTGTCCAGTCGTTTGTAAGCAGCAGCCGTTTTTTGCCATTGCACGTTTAATTTAGCGTCGGCCCGTTTAAAGGCTTCGTTGGCGCAACCATCCATCCCGCCTTGCGTCACCTCTTTTGCGAAGCAGGCATCGGTCTGAGGGTCGGCAGGGAGAACGCCGGCAGCAGCGAGCACAAGCCAAATCATTCCGTCGCCTCCAGCCTGGCGCAGGCAGCCGGAACCACCGCCATCGCCCGCAACCCCAGTCGCGCGAACATCGCCGCGTCACTGTCATCCCCGGCGTTGGGCGCGGTCAGCAGCTTGTCACCGGTGAAGATCGAGTTCGCCCCCGCCAGGAAACACATCGCCTGCGCCATTTCGGACATGCTCTCGCGCCCCGCCGACAGCCGCACCATGCTGGCGGGCATGCAAATCCGCACCACTGCCACGGTGCGCACGAACTCCGCATCGTCGATCTGCGCCAGCGGCGTATCGGCCAGCATATTGCCCAGAACCGTGCCCTTCACCGGCACCAGCGCGTTGATCGGCACGCTTTCGGGATGCGCGGGCAGTGTCGCCAGCGTGTGGATGAAGCCGACGCGGTCGGCGCGGGTCTCGCCCATGCCGACGATGCCGCCGCTGCACACGTTGATCCCGGCGCGCCGCACTTCGCTCAGCGTATCCAGCCGGTCGTCCATCGTGCGGGTGCCGATCACCTTGGCATAATGTTCGGGCGACGTATCGATATTGTGATTGTAGTAATCGAGCCCGGCATCGGCCAGCATTTTAGCCTGATGCGGCGCCAGCATGCCCAGCGTCATGCAGGTTTCCAGGCCCATCGCGCGCACGCCCTGCACCATCCGGATGATCGCGGGCATGTCGCGGTCCTTGGGATTGCGCCACGCCGCGCCCATGCAGAACCGGCTCGATCCGCGATCCTTCGCCTGCGCCGCCGATTGCAGCACGGCCTGAACTTCCATCAGCTTCGTCGCGGGCACGCCCGCATCGGCCTTCACGCTTTGCGCGCAATAGCCGCAATCCTCGACACAACCGCCGGTCTTGATCGACAGCAGCGTGGACAATTGCACTTCGGCCGGATCGAAGCGGGCGCGATGAACCTGCGCGGCGCGATAGACTAGTTCGGTGAACGGCAGATCGAACAGCGCCGCGATTTCCGCGCGCGTCCAGTCGCTGCGGGGTCCGACTTCCTTCACGCGGCATTCTCCCACTGGGCGCTGCGCTGCGCCGCATAGCCGCTCAGCGCGCCGGTATAAAGCGGCGCACCGCGCCGATCGTTCTCACCCCCGGACAACGCCGCGACATTGCCAGCGACGCGCTGCACCAGCGCAGCGCTCAAACTGCCGAGCGGGGCCACCGCGATGCCGATGGTGAACAGCACGCCACCGCACTGCGGCAGGCGCCGCAGCGTCTGCCGCTCGCAGCGCAGAAACAGCGTGTCGCCGGCATTGGCGGCAGTAACATGGGCAAAGCGTGCCTGTGGCGTATCATCGGGCAGATAGCGCCAGGCGTTGCTGGCGACCACGAACCAATTGGCCCGCCCGAATATCGCATCAGGCAGCAGCGGCGCGAAGAAATGATCTACACCAGTCGACAATTCTTCGG
>CAXTOI010000228.1:3864-5865 GCA_964245645.1 uncultured Novosphingobium sp.
GCCATGGATCGGCGCATGGATTGCAGTCAGCGGCAGGCCGATCTTGGCGTCCAGCCGCCAATCGGTAGGAAAGCCTACGGCGGCGGCCGTCAGCCGATATTGTCCCGACCGATCGAGTTCCAGCACACACACATCTTCCCAGACCATCGTCGCCGCTTCTGCCAGCGTGTCGCGTCCGGCGACCAGCCGTGCAGCCTCTCGCGCCGCCGTTTCGGCGCCGGGCATGATCAAGACGCTGTCCGGGTAACGGGCAAAGATGCGCGCACGCGCATCGCGATCGAAGCCGCGCCACAGCCAGTTCGCTTCGTTCAGCCGCACCAGCCCCATGCGCAGCGCCCCGCTGCCGCGCCCCGCCGGGACCAGTTCCTCGACCGTGAAGCCCAGCGCGCGCCGGGTCGGCGCACTCACAGCGGACGGCGCGCGAAATAGCCGCCGACCATAATCAGCCCCACGCCACATGTCCGGCGTAGCGGCAGCGCGCTGCGGATCGCGCCCATCAGCCCGAAATGGTCGATTGCGGCCGCGGCCACCAATTGTCCCAGCAGCACGAAGAAAATCGCATTGGCCAAGCCGATCCGCGGCGCCACGTAAGTGATCGCAATGACATAAGAGACCATGAACACCGCGCCCAGATACAGCGGCGGTGGTGCGCTGCGGAACGTTCCGGCTGTCGGCAGGCCGGTGGCGCAGGTGACCAGCAGCGCGATGACGAAACCCAGCCCGAACAGCGCTGTGGTCGCGGCGGGAGGGCTGGCAAGATGCCGGCCCAATCCCGAATTGAGCGCCGCCATCACCGGAATGCCGAAACCTGTGAGCATCATCAGCAGTGACAAACCGGCGAACAGGCCCGGCGAAACGGGCGAATTCATTCGGCAGCTTCCAGCGCGCCAAGTTCGCTTCCCGCCGGCGGCATGTTGTGGCCCAGCAGCCGCAACATATCGGCGGCGCATTCGACTACGTTCGAGCCGGGGCCGTAAATCCCCTGCACCCCGGATTGCCGCAGGAATTCGTAATCCTGCGGCGGGATCACCCCGCCCGCGACCACCTTGATATCGCCGCGTCCGGCTTCCTTCAGCAGGCGGATCAGTTCGGGGATCAGTGTCTTGTGCCCCGCCGCCAGCGACGACGCACCAACCGCATCGACCCCGGCGTCCAGCGCCAGGACCACCGTTTCCTCGGGCGTCTGGAACAGCGGGCTGCTCGTCACGTCGAAGCCCATGTCGGAAAAGGCGCTGGCGATCACATTGGCGCCGCGATCGTGACCATCCTGGCCCATCTTCGCGACTAGCATGCGCGGCGGGCGCCCAAGCCGGCGGGCGACCGAAGTCACGCCATCGAGGACCTGCTGGTAACGGCTGTCACCGACATAGGCCGCGCCGTAAATCCCGGTCACCGGCACCGGCTGCGTGCCATAGCGGCCGAACACGTCTTCCATCGCGTCCGAAATCTCGCCCAGCGTGGCACGATGCCGCGCGGCTTCCACCGCCAGTTCGAGCAGATTGCCATCCGCGAGCGCGCCGGCCGTCAGCGCCGCCAACGCGGCGCGGCACTTCGCCTTGTCCCGCGCAGCGCGGGTCCGTTTCAGCCGCGCGACCTGCCCCTCGCGCACCCTGGCGTTGTCGATGTCCAGCGTATCGAGGTGATCCTCGGTGGCGAGGCGATATTTATTGACGCCGACGATCACGTCGTCGCCCTTGTCCACCCGCGCCTGCCGTCCGGCGGCGGCTTCCTCGATCATCGCCTTGGGCCAGCCGGCGGCGACCGCCTTGGCCATGCCGCCTTCGCTCTGGACCCGCTCGATGATCGTCCACGCCTGATCGACGAGGCTCTGCGTCAGCGATTCGATATAGTAGGAACCGCCCAGCGGATCGACGACATTGCACATGCCGGTCTCTTCCTGGATCACGATCTGGGTGTTGCGGGCGATGCGGGCGGAAAATTCGGTGGGCAGCGCGATCGCCTCGTCCAGCGCATTGGTGTGCAGGCTCTGCGTGCCGCCCA
>CAXTOI010000229.1:0-5862 GCA_964245645.1 uncultured Novosphingobium sp.
CAATCACGCGCATCGAATGGCCTTTTGTTTTCTGTTCACGCCCCTATCTGGCAGGTCATGGCATCGCAAGAGATCGAGACGCTGACGGCGCAACTGGCCCGCCTGCCCGGGCTGGGGCCGCGATCGGCGCGGCGCGTGGTGCTGTGGCTGATCAAGCGCCGCGAAACCTCGCTGGTCTCGCTGCTGGGTGCGCTTGAAGGCTTGCGCGAGGGCCTGAGCGAATGCCGCATCTGCGGCAATATCGATACCAGCGACCCATGCGCGATTTGCAGCGATGCGCGCCGCGATCCTCGCGCATTGTGCGTGGTGGAAGATGTCGCCGATCTCTGGGCGCTCGACCGCGCGCGGCTGTTTCCCGGCCGATACCATGTGCTGGGCGGGCGCTTGTCCGCGCTCGATGGGATACGGCCCGAGGACCTGACCATCGGCGCGCTGATTGCGCGCGTGTCGGCGGGCGGGATCGATGAAGTCGTGCTGGCGATGAACGCCACGCTGGAGGGGCAGACCACCGCGCATTACATCGCCGAACGGCTCGACGGCTTGCCGCTGCGCATCACCCAACTGGCGCATGGCTTGCCGGTGGGCGGCGAGCTTGACTACCTCGACGAGGGGACGCTGGCGCAGGCCCTGCGCGCCAGGCGCGCCATTTCCTAGGCCCGCGCGCGACGGCCACTGACCTGACGGGGCGGCTTGATCGTTTCAGGCGAGTTCCCTATCTGGAGCCCATGGCCATTCGCACGATCCTTGAAGTTCCCGATCCCCGCCTCAAGCGGATCTCCCGCCCCGTCGAAAATTTCGACGGCGAGCTGAAGGCCTTGGTCGCCGACATGTTCGAGACGATGTACGCCGCCCCCGGCATCGGCCTGGCGGCAGTCCAGATCGACGTGCCGCTACGCGTTGTCGTGGTCGATCTGCAGGACGGCGGCGAACCCGTCGAGGGCGAGGAAGAGCCTGAGCGGGTGCCCAATCCGTTGATCTTCATCAATCCCGAACTGCTTGATCCATCGCTCGATCTGTCCGTCTATTCCGAAGGCTGCCTGTCGGTCCCCGATATCTACGCCGATGTCGAACGCCCCGCGCAAGTGCGCTTGCGCTGGCAGGATCTGGACGGGGCGGCGCATGAGAAAGCGATGTCGGGAATGATGGCGACCTGCATCCAGCACGAAATGGATCACCTCGAAGGTATCCTGTTCATCGACCACTTGTCTCGGCTGAAGCGCAACATGGCGCTCAAGAAGCTGGAAAAGTCGCGCAAGGCCGCTTGAGTTATCCACAGCTTCCTCTCTTGAGGCTTGCGCGCTGGTCGTTTGATGATACGTTTCCTTTCTGTTCCAATCAGAAAGGATCATCGCTATGACTTAGCTATTGTGAAGGACACCAAGAAGGTTAGGCAAGTAGGCGCTATCAGCTGAACCGTAGAGACGTAATCGTCCCGAAAAACAAAAAATAATGGCTTACGATTTTCATATCTAGAACATCTGCTGAGATACTTGAACGCGTGACCTAATAAATTAACTAACACGGAAAGGGCACCCTGTGATTGGGCTTTTCTCGCTGTGTTGGCTAAACGGCGAGGTTTATTGGCTTAAGATTGCAGCCAGTGGCCAAATTGTCGAACGTTCCCTTTGCGGTTTCTCTGATGCAGATGAAGCGCTGATCGATCTTCGGTATCGCTTTTAGATCACCAACACGCGGCTCCCGGCGGCGTCTTAGCGCCGTCGGAGGCTGCGAAAGGCTTGAAAATTGGCACTAGCTTCCGCTCTTACACTGATTATTGGTTTGATGCTTGGTGCAGCGATGGGCTGGTTCATGGCTTCACGCGGGATATCGGAATTGCGTCAGCGCTTTGCCGCGCGTGATGGCGAGGCGCGCGAACTCGATGGTCGCTGCCGGCAGGCGGATACCGAACTTGCCACGCACCGCGAACGCGCCAGCCATGCTACGAGTTTGGCGGCAGAACTCAGCGGCGTGCGCAGCGAGCGCGACGCGCTGCAAAAGGCGCTTGCGACGCTGACCGCCAATGCCGACCATTTCGAAGAGCAGAAGCGCCTGCTGCTGGCTTCGCAGGAAACGCTGCGCAGGGAATTCGAAGCTGCCGGAACCAAGGTGCTGGAAAGCGCGCAGGAAGCCTTTCTCAAGCGCGCGCAGGATCGGTTCTCGGAAAGTGAAAAGACCAGCGCCGAACGGCTGCGCACCTTGCTGGAGCCGGTCGGGCAGCGCCTCAAAAGCTATGAAGACCAGGTCGCCGCGCTGGAGGCCAAGCGGGTCGATTCGTTCGGCCAATTGACCGGCTTGATCGAGGCGATGCGCATGGGCCAGGAGCAGGTGCGCAGCGAAGCCGCGCGGCTGGGCAATTCTTTGCGCAACGCTCCCAAGGCGCGGGGTCGCTGGGGCGAACAGGCCTTGCGCAATGTGCTCGAGCAATGCGGGCTGACCGAGCATACCGATTTCGTCACCGAGCACTCGATCGACACCGACGAGGGGCGCTTGCGTCCCGATGCCATCGTCCGCGTGCCTGGCAACAAGCTGCTGGTAATCGATGCCAAGGTATCGCTCAATGCTTATCAGGAGGCGTTCGAGGCCGATGACGACCTGATCCGCGTCGCCGCGCTGCGTGCGCATGTGGTGTCGATGAAAAATCACATTCAAACGCTGGCGACGAAAAGCTACCAGAGCCAGTTCCCCGAAGCGCCCGATTACGTGCTGATGTTCGTGCCTGGCGAACATTTCATTGCCGCCGCGATGGAGCACGACCCGGAGCTATGGGATTTCGCCTTTCGCAACCGCGTATTGCTTGCCAGCCCGACCAACCTCGTCGCGATCGCGCGCACCGTGGCGCAGGTCTGGCGGCAGGATGGCCTCGCCACCGAAGCACGTGAAATCGGCCGGATGGGCGGTGAACTCTACGATCGTCTGGCGGTCGCCGCCGAACATATGAAGCGCGTTGGCGCCGGGCTGAGCAATGCGGTCGATCATTACAACAAGTTCGTCGGCAGTTTTGAGCGCAATGTGCTGTCTGCCGGGAGGCGGTTGCGTGAAAAGCATATCGAAATCGGCAAGCGCGAGATCGAGGACGTACCTCTGATCGAAAACTCACCCCGCTATGGCGACGACGTGATTCCGCTGACCTTGGTGGTGGAGTGATGAGATCAAGGCCGATTGGGTTGGGACAAAAAGCCCTCTCCTTTGAAAAGGATAAGGTTCAAGGGTCAATGCGCGCCAGAACCTCGTATCCCAATACCGCCGCCGCGACGGCCGCATTCAGGCTATCGGCGCGCCCCTTCATCGGCAGCGTTACGCGCAAGTCGCAGGCTATCTCGTACTCTTCCGGCAACCCCCGCGACTCATTGCCGACCATGACAAAACACGGCGCGACATAAGGCGCACCGCGATAAGGCTGCGCATCCCGCAACGAGGCGGCGACCAGTTGCCCGGCATCACCCTGCAACCACGGCAGGAACTCCTCCCACTTGGCCCGCGCCACGCGCTGGGTGAAGATCGCGCCCATGCTCGCCCGCACCGCCTCGGCCGAGAAGGGATCGGCGCAATCGTCGAGCAGGATCAGCCCGCCGGCGCCGATCGCGTCGCCGGTGCGCAGCATGGTGCCGAGATTGCCCGGATCGCGCAGCGCCTGCGCCACCAGCCAGATCGGCGCCACGTAGCGCTCGATCGCGCGAAGCGAAGTATCGAATTCCGCAAACACCCCGCAAACCGCCTGCGGATTATCCTTGCCGGTTACCTTGGCGAGCAGATCCGCGCTCATCTCCAGGATCTCGCCGCCGGCCGCGCCAACCTCCGCCTCTAGCTCGGCCAGCAACGGATGCGCCTCGCGGCCGGTCGCCATGACCAGGAGCTCGGGCAAGCGCCCGGTTTCGCGCGCATCGGTGAGCAGGCGCAAACCTTCGGCGAGGAAGCGCTGCTCCAGCCGGCGATGCTTTTTGTCGCGCAGGCTGCGCAGGAACTTGACCGTCGGATTGGAAAAACCGGTGATCAGACGGCGGCCGGTTGGCGCGGTCATGGCCGGCTTATACCATGTCCATCGGACCGCGCCGAGCTTGTCGAAGCGCTGTCCTTGCCGGGTGCCAAAGAAAGCAGTCCTTCGGCAAGTTCAGGACGGGCGGGAGGAGGGCGCGGGTCATGATCGAATTGTCGGTAATCAATCCTCGCCGAAGCCATCGACGATCAAGCCGACCAGCTTGGCCAACGCCGGTTCGGCGCCATCACCGGCGACGGCGATGTCGATATATTCGCCCTTGGCCGCGCCTAGCATCATCAGCCCCAGGATCGAGCCGCCGCCCGCTTCCATCCCGTCCTTGAACACCTTTACGTCAAGCCCGCCGGGCAACATCGCCACCATGTTGACGAATTTGGCGCTCGCGCGCGCATGCAGGCCCTTGACGTTGACGATCTGGACGGTTTCGCGAAGCTCGGTCAGCATTCAGGCGTCCTGACCCAGAAATTCGGAGGCAATGGTGATGTAGCTGCGCCCGGCATCGCGCGCTGCAGTGATCGCGCTGCGCACATCGCCCGATTTGCGCGCGCCGGCCAGGCGAATCAGCATCGGCAGGTTTATGCCGGCAATTACTTCGACCCGGCCCGTCTGCATCAGTGAAATCGCCAGGTTCGATGGCGTGCCCCCGAACAGATCGGTCAGGACGATCACGCCGTCGCCGCTGTCGACCGCCTTTATGGCATCGGCGATGTCGCGCCGCCGCCGCTCCATGTCGTCGTTCGGGCCGATGCAGACCGTGGCCACCGCTTCCTGCCGCCCGACGACATGCTCCATGGCCAGGACGAATTCCCTGGCCAGTTCGCCATGCGTTACCAGGATCATGCCGATCATGCGGAAATGAGCTCCGATATTCCGGTTCGGCCGATCGGCCATCGGCGCCGCGCGACGACTGCAGATCCACCATCATGTCCGCGACGCCAGACCTTCGACCAGGTCCGCGGCACGCGAATTCAGGTTGCGATGCAGCAATGTGGGAGAAAAACCCGCCGCGCGCAAGGCCGCGCCGATATGTTCTACCATGAAAACCGAGCGATGGCGCCCGCCGGTGCAACCGAAGGCAATATGGACATAGCCTTTGCCGGCCAGCTTGAAGCGCGGCAGCACCGTGAGCAGCAAATCGCGAATACGCGCAAACCTTTCTGCAAATGCCGGATCGCCTTGAATGAACGCCGCCACCGGCTCGTCCTTGCCGGTCATCGGCCGCAACTGCGGGTCCCAGTAAGGATTGTTCAGGAACCGCATGTCGAACACGAAATCGGCCACCGGCGGCATGCCGCGGGAGAAACCGAAGCTGGTCATGGTGACGGTCATCAACGGCCCGGTTTCCGGCGCGAATTGTTCGCGCATCGCCTGCTGCAGTTCATGGGCGGAAAAGGCAGTGGTGGTGATCACCATGTCCGACCGGCGGCGTACCGATTCCATCACTTCGCGCTCGGCGGCAATGCCCGAGGCGGCGGGCATGTCGGATGCCAGCGGATGGCGGCGGCGCGTCTCGTTGTAGCGGCGCTGCAATTCCTCGCTCGAACAGTCCAGGTAGAGCGTCGTCAACTCGATATCGTCGCGCAGGCTCAGCCGCGCGGCCAGTTCGGTGATGGTGTGCGGATTGAAGCCCCGGGTGCGCGAATCGAACCCGATCGCCAGGGGCGCGTGCTCCAGCTCGCCGGGATCGGGCGCATCGATCAGCCGTTCCAGCATGCGGAGCGGGAAATTGTCGATGACTTCCCACCCCAGATCCTCCAGCACGCGCAGCGCGGTGGTCTTGCCCGCGCCCAACACACCAGTCACCAGCAACACGCGCTGGCGAGCGGGCATGCGGGGCGTTTGAGCGAGATCATCGGCCATCACCGGTT
>CAXTOI010000230.1:0-5825 GCA_964245645.1 uncultured Novosphingobium sp.
GGCGCAGGCACGCGCGCGACGCTGACGCTGCCCGTGGCGGCATCGACGGTGCTGGCCGAGCCGGACGCGAGCGATCCGGACGACGAAGCCTTGCGGCCGATGCGGGTGCTGCTGGTCGACGATCACGAACTGGCGCGTGACAGCACCGCTGAAATGCTGGCGGAAATGGGCCACGCGGTCACGCCATGCGGCTCGGGCGAAGAGGCGCTGGAGATGATGGGCACAGCGCAGTTCGAATACGTCGTCAGCGACTATCTGATGGCGGGGATGACCGGTAGCCAGCTGATGGAACAGGTGCACGCCCGCGCACCGAACCTGCCGTTTGCGCTGATCTCGGGCTTTGCGCATGGCGAGGATGGCGAGCGCGCGGGCAAGCTGCTGGCCAAGCCGTTTACCCGGGCGGAACTGGCGCGGGCGATGATCGACAGCATGCGTGCCTGTGCTGTCCTATAGCTGCGCAGCTCCGGTTAAGCTTGGTTGCATTATCTGCCGCCGCCGAACCGGACAGACCTGGCGGTTGGCGACATTTTCCGAAGAACAGGGGCGCAAGGTTGGTGAACGAATATAGCGGGAAAGGCCTGCGGGTGCTGGTCGTCGAAGACGAGGCGCTGATCGTCTTGTTGCTCGAAGACATGCTGATCGAACTGGGCGCGGAACTGGTCGGCCCGTTCGTCACGCTGGCGGCGGCGCTGGAAGCGGCGCATGCGGACGACTTCGACGTGGCGCTGGTCGATATGAACCTGGGTGTGGAGCGGGCCGATGCCGTTGCCGCGGTGCTGAGCGCGCGCGGCATACGCTTCGCCGTCGCGAGCGGGGGATCGGGCATGCCCGATGGTTTGGGCGAGACCGCAGTGTTGCAGAAGCCGTTCAGGTTCGACGATGTTGCGCAGGTTCTGCAGCAGCTGAGTAAAGCGCGGGGGTGAGGGGCACAGGCGCTGACTTAAGCTCACGCCGTCGCCAGGCGTGTCGCCATAGGCGTTAAGATAGCCCCTCCTCGTCGATCCGGGGTTGACCCAGAATTGGGCTTTCTTTAGCCCGAAGCAAAATGGTTTGATCGATTGACCCGAATTTTCTCGTTTTTGCGGCGACGCTCATCCAACAAGAAGCACTATCCCGGATCAAGTCCGGGGTGACGATAAACAGCTATTTTTAACGCCCATGGGGTCCACCGGGGCAACGCCGACGCGCGGCCCATCGGTCTTGCTCCCCACTCACGCTCCCGGCCAGGGAGGGAAGACGAGTCGGCTCAATGATATGTGGTATTACGGCTATTTCGCATATCGGCCTTGATCTGCGCCATGAATCCCCCGAAAGCGGTACCATGACAGCACGCATTTTCCAGCGCCCGAAGAGCGCGATGCAATCCGGCCGCGCCCACACCGATGTCTGGGTGCTGGACTTCGCCGCCGCCGAAGCGAAGCGGGCCGATCCCCTGATGGGCTGGGCCGGTTCCGGCGATACCCAGAGCCAGGTGACCCTGACCTTCGCCAGCCAGGACGCGGCGCAAACTTATGCCGATGCTTATGGTATCATCGCCACGGTCCACCCGACGCCGCCGCGCCGGTTGAAATTGCAAACTTACGCCGACAATTTTCGCTGATCCGCAGGTCATAAGCGCTGCGACGACGGGCGCGCAGAGCCAGTCAGCGAAATTCCCAGGCCCGGCCCCGGAGGCTGGACAAACCGTCATCCCCCCGCCATAGGCAGCGGCGGGAGTCGGGCGGGCGTTTGCGTCCGCCAATCTGGTCAGGTCCGGAAGGAAGCAGCCACAACGGATAGCGGCGGGTCGCCCGGCTCCTTTTCCCCTGACATTCCACGCGCAAGCTCTTACTTAGCGCGTATGAGCGAATCCTCTTCCAACCCCGGCAACGGCGAAGCGCAGGCGGCCGATTTCGGCCTCCTCGGCGATCCCGGGCTTGGGCTCGATCTTGCTCCTCTCCCGCCGGCGGTCATCGCCCCCGCCACGCCTTATCGCGTGCTGGCGCGTAAATATCGCCCGCAAAGCTTCAGCGCGCTGATCGGGCAGGACGCCATGGTTCAGACGCTGGCCAACGCGATCAAGCGCGACCGGCTGGCGCATGCATTCCTGATGACCGGGGTTCGCGGCGTCGGCAAGACCTCGACCGCGCGGCTGATCGCCAAGGCGCTGAACTGTATCGGCGGCGACGGCCAGGGCGGCGCGACGATCGATCCCTGCGGCGCCTGCGAGCCCTGTGTCGCCATCGCCGAAGGGCGCCATATCGATGTGATCGAGATGGACGCCGCAAGCCATACCGGCGTCGACGACGTGCGCGAGATCATCGAGGCGGTGCGCTATTCCGCCGTGTCGGCGCGCTACAAGATCTACATCATCGACGAAGTCCACATGCTCAGTCGGAATGCCTTCAACGCGTTGCTCAAGACACTGGAAGAACCGCCGCCGCATGTGAAGTTCCTGTTCGCCACCACCGAGGTCGACAAGCTGCCGGTGACGGTATTGTCACGCTGCCAGCGCTTCGACCTGCGCCGCATACCCGTGCCGTTGCTGATCAAGCAGTTCGCAGACATCTGCCGGGCGGAAGGAGTCGCGGCAGAAGCCGAAGCGCTGGCCATGATTGCCGAGGCCGCCGAAGGGTCCTCGCGCGATGGCTTGTCGATCCTCGACCAGGCGATCGCCCATGCCGATCTGGCGGGCGACGGCGGGGACACGGCAGTCACCGCCGCACAAGTGCTCGAAATGCTCGGGCTGGCCGACAAGTCGGTCCAGCGCCGGCTGTTCGCAGCGATTCTCGATGGCGATGGCGCCGGGCTGCTGGAGATGGTCGCGCATCAATTCGCGCTGGGGGTCGAACCGATCGCACTGATGCGCGCGCTGATGGAATTGACCCACCGGATCACCGTCGCGCAATTGGGACGCAGCGGCGCCGAGTCCACCTCCGCGGAGGATCGCGCCGCCACCGATGGCTGGGCGCAAAACCTGGGCGCCGGGCAGTTGCACCGCATGTGGCAATTGCTGCTTAAAGGCCATGACGAGGTGCGCGGCGCACCCGATCCATTGATCGCGGCGGAAATGGCGCTGCTGCGCTGCCTCCATGCCGCCGATCTGCCCGATCCCGGCACTCTCGCGAAACGTCTGGAGGAACTGGCGGCGCGTCCGGTATCCGCTTCCCACATCGCCACCGCCGCACCCGCTTCCGCAACAGCAACGGCCGCGATCGATTGGGCGGCACTGGTGCGGACGGTAGACAGCTCCGGGCAGTTGCGCATTGCGCAGATCATGCGCGATTGGGTGCGGGTGGTAGCGCTGGCCCCCGGAATCCTGCACTTTGCTCTGGCGCCCGGCTATTCGGGCGACCCCGCGCCGGACTTGCGCGACGGGTTGTTCAAGGCGACCGGCGAGCGCTGGCAGGTCGAACTCACCGATGGTGACGCTAGCCTAGCGCTGCGCGAACTCGCCGAGGCCGAAAAATCCGCAGCTCGATCGGCGCTGCGCCAATCGCCGCTGGTAGCGGCCGCATTCGCCGCCTTTCCGCAAGCCGAACTGATCGAAGACACCGCGGGCCAGGATAGCGCCACGCCGAACCGGAGCTTTTACCGATGAAATCGATGGAAGAAATGATCCAGGCCGCGCAGGCCGCCGCCGAAACCATCCAGAAGCAGATGACCGAGACCCAGTCCAAGCTCGACAACCTCGAGGTGGAAGGCGTCTCGGGCGGCGGCCTGGTCAGGATCCGTGCATCGGCAAAAGGTCGCGTCATCGGCGTCAAGATCGACGACAGCCTGATGCAGCCGGCCGAGAAGCCGATCCTGGAAGACCTGATCACCGCCGCCTTCAACGACGCCCGCGCCAAGGCCGACGAGGTCGCCAACCGCGAAATGTCCAGCGCCCAACAGGGATTGGGGCTCCCGCCCGGATTTAAATTGCCGTTCTGATCGGCGGGTTCCAACAAGAAGCACGGTCTCGCATCAAGTCCCATATGCGCTAAACACCCCTTCCTCGTCGCCCCGCGCTCGACTCGGAGTTAGGCTTTATTCGGGCTGGAGCAAAACGGTTCTGCCTCCATCAACCTCGGATTTTCGTGTTTCTTGCAACGCTTATCCAATAAGAAGCACTGTCCCGGATCAAGTCCGGGACGACGATACATAGTTATTTTAACGCTTATAGCATCAGGTCCAGGATGACGTCACCCGTCGCCCGTCAGGGGCTGGCCTTTGGCGCAAGGACTATTCGAATCCGCCAGCCAACCGCGTCAGGCCGCAAATCACGCCGCATATACCGTAGGATCACTCAACCCAGCCTCGGCAAACCCCGCCTTGCGCAACCGGCACGAATCGCATGATCCACAAGCCCTGCCATCCGGCTCAGGATCGTAGCAGGACCAGCTCATGCCTGGGTCGAGCCCAAGCTGCGCCGCCTCGCGCGCGATCTCGGCCTTGCCCAGATGCTGCAGCGGAGCATGGATCGCGAAACGCTCGCCGCCATCCCCCCGCTTGGTCGCCAGCGCCGCCAGATCGGCGAAACCGGCAATGAATTCCGGCCGGCAATCGGGATAGCCCGAGTAATCGAGCGCATTGACCCCGATAAAGATGTCCAGCGCCCCCAGCGCTTCCGCCCAGGCCAGCGTCAGCGACAGGAACACCAGATTGCGCGCCGGCACATATGTCACCGGGATGTCGTTTCCGACGCCGGCCTTGGGCACGGCGATCTCGTCGGTCAGCGCCGACCCGCCGAACTGGCGCAAGTCGAGGGGCAGGACGACGTGACGCGCCACGCCCAGATGCGCCGCAATCCGGCGCGCGCTATCCAGCTCGACCCGGTGCCGCTGGTTGTAATCGATCGTCAGCGCATGCACCGCATAGCCCGCCTCGCGCGCCAACCCGGCAACGACCATCGAATCGAGTCCGCCCGACAGCAGCACCACCGCCTTGCGACCGGTATCCTTCACGCTTTCCATGCCGCCGCCCATGCCAGCATTCGCCTGCAAAAGCCATTGGGTGTGGCGCTTTTTGCAGTATGGAGGAGACGATGACGCCGCCCCGCATTGCCGTATTGATGACCTGTTTCAACCGCCGCGCGCTGACGCTGCGCTGCCTGGCATCGCTGGCGCAGCAACCGGGGTTTCGCGCCGGCGATCTGTTTCTGGTCGACGATGGCTCGACAGACGGCACCGGCGACGCGGTGCGCGCGATGTTTCCTGCGGCAAATGTCATCCGGGGCAACGGCAGCCTGTTCTGGAACGGCGGGATGCGTCTGGCTTGGCACACGGCGCGCCTGTCTGGCGAGGCCTTTGCCTTTTACCTGTGGCTGAACGACGATGTCGAATTGCTCACCGCTACGCTGGCGATGCTCGTCGCCGACGCCGATTCAGTTACGCCGCGTGGCAGCCCGGTGATCGTCGCTGCCGCTACCACCGATCCGGCCACGGGCGAAATCACTTACGGCGCGCACCACACACCCAGCGCCGCACGGCCGCTGCGCATGTCTCTGATCCGACCATCGGGGCAACCACAGGCAGCCGACACCATCAGCGGCAATATCGTTCTCGTCTCCGCCGCTGCCGAAGCCAAGCTAGGCAATATGTCGCCGGTGTTCCAGCATATCTACGGCGATCTCGACTATGGCTTTCGCGCCCGGCAGGCGGGCATCCCCGTCGTCCTCGCGAGCCGCGCGGGCGGGACATGCAGCGCTAACGCCATGGCCGGGTCATCGCTCGACACCGCGCTGCCCCGCAGCCGACGCCTGGCCCTGCGCCTGCGCGAAGAGCGCCGGATCCACGCCCGCGACTGGCGCCGTTTCGTACGCTTGCACGGCAACGCGCCCATGGCCGTCGCGCTCCACACAATAG
>CAXTOI010000231.1:0-5803 GCA_964245645.1 uncultured Novosphingobium sp.
GTTCGGGGGTAATCCGCTTGCGTGTGCTGTGGCTCGTGCGGCGCTGCGGGTGGTTGTGGACGAGCGGCTGGCGGACCGCTCGGCGGAACTGGGAGCGTACGCACTGGCGCGGCTGCGGCGGTTTCGGTCGGCGAAGGTGGCCGAGGTGCTGTTGACGACTACGACGCCGAGTGAGTTCTCCGCCATGGTCTGAAGATCGCCGCCGGCGATCGCGATAATCCGGTCCGTCAGGCCGTACTGGCGCGCGCGTCGCCGGACGGTGCTGCGCCAACCGCCGAAGCGGGCGTCGAGTGGATGCTCCTTGATCACCAGCGCCACGTCGGCGGGCGCGTCTGCGGCGAAACTGGCCATGACGTAGTCGAGCGCCTGCCCGACGCTGGTGAACGGCGAATGCGTGCGGATCTGGTAATCGGACGACAATTGCAGCGGAAACAGAAAGTAGCGACGACCGGCAAGCGCGGCCAGCACCATCGCCGATTCCTGCGCCACCCTCTGCCGGGCAAGGTATTTTGCCACCCAGCCCAGCCCCTCCAGCGCGATCGAGCCGGGCCGGTGGGTCTGGTAGAAGGGGTATTGCAAGCTGGCCCGGCCCCACGCCATCTGGCGAAAATAGCGCGTCGTGTCGCGCACCCGGCGACTCAGCGTCGCGCCGATCGGCGGCATTTCCGGCGGCGCGGTCAGCCTGGCGGCGGCCGACAGCAGCGCGGCCGGGTCACGCGTCAAGCGCGAATGGCCGTTCACGCCGTCACGCTCCAGCGTCAGCCAGTTGGGGCGGATATAGCCTTCCTCGAACACGTGAACGCGGATGCCGCGCAGCTCGGCCATCTGATGCGCGGCCATGTGCATCGGCCGGCAATCGCCGAACAGCACCAGATCGGTCACGGCGTGGTCGTGAAGAAATCGATCGATGTACAGGGGCCAGCTGGCTTTACGGCCGCGATAGCAGGCAGCCGGCCCGGCCCAGTCGTATTGATCGCCGCCGTTGAGATTGATCCGCAGCACGCGCGCGCCACGCGCATTCAGTTCCTGGCCGAGCTCCCGAAAAAAACTTCCGGGCGGCCCTTGCAGGAACAGGAAAATCCGTTTGTGCCCTGAGGCGATCGTCAGATCGTGTTGCATTGCTGCCTTTTACCCTGCCGCCATCGCCATGATCGAAGCAAGGCGAAAACGGTGTTGTGGAAAAATGACGGCTCCTTTCAACGCCAAGGATGAACTCAAGCTTGCAATGGCCGCCGATGTCCGTCCAACGCAAAATGGGTTGCGCTGCAGTGCAGCATCGGCCTATTGCTGGCCACTGAGCTGAATTGACGAGAGAATCGATTAAAAAATGCAGTTCCGAACATTCGACATTGCCGGTCCGGTGGAGATCATCCCCACGCGGCATGTCGATGAACGCGGATATTTTGCCGAAATCTATCGCGAGGACCGATTCTTCGAACAGGCTGGCTCCATTCGTTTCGTGCAGGAAAACCAGTCGCTCAGCGCGCGTGCGGGGACGCTGCGCGGGATCCACTACCAGACCGATCCCTTTGCCCAGGGCAAGCTGGTGCGGTGCACCTCCGGCGCCATTTTTGACGTGGCGGTCGATCTGCGACATGGATCGCGCAGCTTCGGCGAATGGATCGCAGTGGAATTATCACCTGCCCTCGCCAACCAGCTGTGGATTCCGGCCGGCTTCGGTCACGCCTTCTGCACGCTGCAGCCCGACAGCACGGTGGCGTATAAGGTAACCGCCTATTACAGCGGGCCTAACGACGGCGGCACGGCGTGGAACGATCCGGCGATCGGCATCGATTGGCCAGCGGTGCTTGATCCTGATACGCTGTCGGCCAAGGACCGGGTGCAACCGTTACTGGCCGACCTGCCCATTTTGTTCCGCATGGAGAAATAGCGCATGCGCATCATGGTAACCGGCGGGGCGGGTTTCATTGGCTCGGCGCTGGTGCGGCATCTGGTCGAGGGCGGCCACGAGGTGCTCAATATCGACGCCTTGACTTATGCCGGCAATCTGGCCTCGCTGCGGCTGGTCGAGGATCGCGCCAATTACCGCTTTCTCAAGGCCGATATCCGCGAAGGCGCGGCGATGACGCAGGCCATCGCCGGCTTCCGGCCCGAGCGGATCATGCATCTGGCCGCAGAGAGCCATGTCGACCGATCGATCACCGGCGCGGCCGATTTCATCCAGACCAATGTCGTCGGCACATTCGTGCTGCTGGAGGCGGCGCGCGGCTATTGGCTGACGCTGGCCGCAGCTGCGCGCGAAGCGTTTCGGTTCCTGCACGTCTCGACCGATGAAGTCTATGGCTCGCTTGGCGACGAAGGGCTGTTTCACGAAACCACGCCGTACGATCCCAGTTCGCCCTACTCCGCCTCCAAGGCCGCCTCGGACCATCTCGCCAAGGCCTGGCACCGCACTTATGGACTGCCGGTGGTGGTGTCGAACTGCTCGAACAATTACGGGCCTTATCACTTTCCCGAAAAGCTGATCCCGCTGACCATCCTCAACGCGCTGCAGGGGCGCGAGCTGCCGGTTTACGGCAAGGGCGAGAATATCCGCGACTGGCTCTATGTCGAGGACCATGCGCGCGCGCTCGATCTGATCGCCGCGCAAGGCCAGGTCGGCGAGACCTACAATGTTGGCGGGCGCAATGAGCGGCGCAATATCGATGTGGTCCATCGCATCTGCGAGGTGCTCGACCGGCTGGTGCCGGCAGACCGCCCGCGCGCCGAACTGATCGCTTACGTCACCGATCGCCCCGGCCACGATGCGCGCTATGCGATCGATGCGACCCGGCTGGAGACCGAACTGGGCTGGCGCGCGCAGGAGAACTTCGAGAGCGGCATCGGCAGGACCGTGCGCTGGTATCTGGATAACGAGTGGTGGTGGGGTCCTTTGCGCGAGCGCTACGATGGCGAGCGGCTGGGTCTCGGGTCGGTCAAGGAGGCGGTTGCTTGAGGATCGTGGTGACCGGCGGACCGGGGCAGCTGGTGCTGTCGCTGATCGAACGCGGCGCCGCGCGCGATGTCACCATTATCGCCGTCGGGCCGCCGGAACTCGATCTGGCGACCCCCGACGACGCGGCGATCCTCGCTGTGCTGATGGCTGCCCGACCGGACGTGATCGTCAATGCCGCAGCGCATACCGCGGTCGACAAGGCCGAGAGCGAGCGCGATCTTGCCTTTGCGATCAATGCCGAGGGTGCGGGCGCGGTAGCGCGGGCGGCGGCGCGGCTGGGCGTGCCGATCGTGCATGTCTCGACAGATTACGTTTTCTCCGGCGACAAGCTCGAGCCCTATACCGAAACCGATGCTACCGGCCCGACCGGCGTCTATGGCGCTTCGAAACTGGCCGGCGAGCAGGCGGTGCTGGCCTCGGGCGCGGATGCGGCGATTTTGCGCACGGCCTGGGTCTACAGTCCGTTCGGCGCCAATTTCATCAAGACCATGTTGCGGCTGGCCGAGACCCGCGATGAACTGGGCGTGGTCTCCGACCAACGGGGCAATCCGACCAATGCGCTCGATCTGGCCGATGCTGTGCTGACCGTCGCGGCCAATCTCAAGGCCGACGCCGCGCCGCGTTTGCGCGGGCTGTTCCACGCCACGGGCAGCGGCGAGGCCAGCTGGGCCGATTTTGCCGAAAGCATCTTTGCGGCATCGGCGGCAGCAGGCGGGCGTTCGGCCCGGGTCAAGCATATCACCACCGCCGAATATCCTACCCCCGCGCGCCGGCCGGCCAATTCGCGGCTTGATTGCAGCCGCCTGGCGAACAGCCACGGCGTGCGCCTCCCCGACTGGCGCGCCAGCACCAGCGCGGTCGTGGCGCGGCTGGTCCATGAATCGCTTGCAGGAGCAGTCAATCCATGAAGGGCATCATTCTGGCCGGCGGTAGCGGCTCGCGGCTGTTTCCGATGACGCTGGCGGTCTCGAAGCAGCTGATGCCGGTCTATGACAAGCCAATGATCTATTACCCGCTGACCACGCTGATGCTGGCCGGGGTCCGCGAGGTGCTGATCATCACCACCCCGCATGACAATGCCCAGTTCCAATATCTGCTGGGCGACGGCTCGCAATGGGGCCTGCAGCTCAGCTATGCGGTCCAGCCCGAGCCCAAGGGGCTGGCGCAGGCCTATACGATCGGCGCCGATTTCGTCGCGGGCGGGCCGTCTTGCCTGGTGCTGGGCGACAATATCTATTTCGGCCACGGCTTTCCCGACTCGCTGCAGAACGCGCGGCGCTCGCTCGATGGGGCTACGGTGTTCGCCTATCAGGTGGCAGATCCCGAGCGCTATGGCGAGGAGGAATACGACGCTGCCCAGCGCGCCCTCAGCATCCAGGAAACGCCGGCGGCGCCGCGCTCGAACTGGGCGGTGACCGGGCTGTATTTCTATGATGCCGAGGTGGTGAACATCGCTGCCAACATCGCCCCCTCGCCGCGCGGCGAGCTGGAGATTACCGATGTCAACCGCGTCTATCTGGAGCGGGGGCAACTCCAGGTGGAAATGATGGGGCGCGGCAATGCCTGGCTCGATACCGGCACCCCCGACAGTCTGCTGGAAGCCGCGCATTTCGTCGCCACGCTCGAAAAGCGGCAAGGCATGAAGATCGCCTGCCCGGAGGAAATCGCCTGGCGGATGGGCTTCATTTCGGACGATGGCCTGGGGCGCAGCATCGCCCGGCTGGGTAAAAGCGACTACGCGCGCTATCTGCGGGGCTTGCTGGCAGAGCGCCCCAACCCGCCCGAAAAGAAACTTGCTGCGGTGGCGGGGATCTGATCATCGGACCGCGACGAGCATGGCTGCCGAACTACGATCCTGGGCTGAGCGGGAGTTAAAATCGATTTATGCCGACTATCACGCCTGTCATTCTCTGCGGGGGTAGCGGAACCCGGCTCTGGCCGCGCAGCCGTGCGGTGAAGCCCAAGCCGTTCCTGCCGCTGGTCAACGACGCCGAGACGCTGTTCGAGCAAGCGCTGCTGCGCGCCAGCGATCCCGAGCATTTCACCCCGCCGCTGATCGTGACCGGGATGGCGCATCTGGCGCATGTCGAAAGCCAGCTTGCCGCGCCCACCGGCGCCACGATCATCGTCGAACCGGCGGCGAAGAACACCGCCGCGGCGATTGGCCTGGCCGCAGCGATGCTGCCTGCCGAGGCGGTTATGCTCGTCTGCCCCAGCGATCATCATATCGGCGATCCGCAGGCCTTCGTGGCATCGGCGCGCGCTGCGGCGGCGCTGGCGGGCGAGGGGTGGCTGGTCGCCTTCGGGATCGAAGCGACCGCGCCCGAGACCGGCTATGGCTATATCCGCAGCGGCGAAATACTCGGCGACCTGGGCTTCAAGGTTGCGGAATTCGTCGAGAAGCCTGGCCGCGCCCGCGCCGAAGCGTTCCTCAGCGACGGGGGCTACAGCTGGAATGGCGGGATCTTCGCGTTTCGCGCGGGGGACTTCATGGCCGAGCTGGAGGAGCATCGTCCGGCGATCGCGGCGGCCGTGCGCCGGTCGGTCGAACTGGGCCATCGCGAGGGCCGCAGTTTCCATCCCGATGCTGCCGCTTTTGCCGGGATCGCCGGCGAGTCGGTTGATTACGCAGTGATGGAAAACACCGCGCGGGCCGCGATGGTGCCCGCCGCGATGGCGTGGTCCGATATCGGCAATTGGCAGGCGTTGCATGCCGCTCGCGCCCGGGACGATGCCGGCAATGCCACGATCGGTCGGGCGGAGCTGGTCGATTGCCGCAATGTCCTGGTCGAAAGCGATGGCCCGCGCGTGTCGGTGATCGGGCTGGATAATGTGATCGTCGTCGTC
>CAXTOI010000232.1:0-5800 GCA_964245645.1 uncultured Novosphingobium sp.
CCTGCGTCTCGCTGCGCGAGCCACCTCCCCCAGAGGGGGAGGATTTAGAAGATCAGGCCGCTTCTTCCGCCTTGCCCTTCAGCACGCGAATCGGGTCCTTGCGGCCATCGACCACATCCTTGTCGATCACCACTTCGGCGATGCCGTCTTCGGTGGGAATGTCGAACATGGTGTCGAGCAGCATCCCCTCGACGATCGACCGCAATCCGCGCGCGCCGGTCTTGCGCTCGATCGCCTTCTTGGCAATCGCTTCGAGCGCATCCGCAGTAAAGGTCAGCGCGACGTCTTCCAGGTCGAACAGCTTGGCATATTGCTTGACCAGCGCGTTCTTCGGTTCACTCAGGATCTTGACCAGCGCCTCGATGTCGAGATCTTCCAGCGTGGCGATCACCGGCAGACGGCCGACGAATTCGGGGATCAGGCCGAACTTCAGCAGATCCTCAGGCTCGGCCTTCTGCAGCAGTTCGCCGACGCGGCGCTTATCCGGATCGGCGACATGCGCGCCGAAACCGATCGAGCGCTTCTGCAGACGATCGGAGATGATCTTCTCCAGACCCGCAAACGCGCCGCCGCAGATGAACAGGATATTGGTGGTATCGACCTGCAGGAACTCCTGCTGCGGATGCTTGCGCCCGCCCTGCGGCGGCACCGAAGCGGTGGTGCCCTCCATCAGCTTGAGCAAGGCCTGCTGCACGCCTTCGCCCGAGACATCACGCGTGATTGACGGATTCTCGGCCTTGCGGCTGATCTTGTCGATCTCGTCGATGTAGACGATGCCGTGCTGCGCCTTTTCGACATTATAGTCGCTGGCCTGCAGCAGCTTGAGGATGATGTTCTCGACATCCTCGCCGACATAGCCCGCCTCGGTCAGCGTGGTCGCATCGGCCATGGTGAAGGGCACGTCGAAGGTCTTGGCCAGCGTCTGCGCCAGCAGCGTCTTGCCGCAGCCGGTGGGACCCACGAGCAGGATATTGGACTTCGACAGCTCCACCTCGCCGCCCTTGCCGCTGTGCTTCAACCGCTTGTAATGGTTATGCACCGCGACCGACAGCACCCGCTTGGCCCGGTCCTGCCCGATCACATAGTCGTTGAGCGTGGCGAAGATATCGCGCGGCGTGGGCACGCCGCCATCCTTCTTGCCGGCAATGCTGGCCTTGGTCTCTTCACGGATGATATCGTTGCATAGCTCGACGCATTCATCGCAGATGAACACGGTAGGGCCGGCAATCAGCTTGCGCACCTCATGCTGCGATTTGCCGCAGAAGCTGCAATAGAGGGTGCCTTTCGCGTCGGATCCGCTCAGTTTCGTCATGCTTTATCCCAACTGGCCTGCGGGGAAACGAAGACCCAGTCTATCCCTGCGGCGTGTATAATCAATACCGATGCCCGTTTCGACAAGCTCGGCCGCATATTGCCGGCCAAAGCTGTACCCGACATGAAACATCCGCGCGATCAATCCTTCTTTTCCCCGCCGCCCAGCGCATCGGCATCCGGCCGCGTTGCAAAGACCTTGTCGACGATACCGAACGCCATCGCTTCTTCTGCTTCCAGGAAGGTATCGCGGTCCATCGCCTTTTCGATCTCTTCCAGGCTTTTGCCGGTATATTGCACATAAAGATTGTTCATCCGGTGGCGAATGCGCAAAATCTCGCGCGCCTGTATTTCGATGTCCGAGGCCATGCCTTGCGCGCCGCCCGAAGGCTGATGCACCATGATCCGCGCATTCGGCAAGGCGATCCGCATGCCTTTCTCGCCCGCCGCCAGCAGAAAACTGCCCATCGAGGCGGCCTGCCCGACACATACCGTTGAAACACGCGGGCGAATATACAGCATGGTGTCGTGGATCGCCATGCCCGCGGTAACCGCGCCGCCAGGCGAGTTGATATACATCGAGATATCTTTTGTCGGATTTTCTGACTCCAGAAACAGCAACTGGGCGACGATAATCGAGGCCATGTGGTCTTCGACCTGGCCGGTCACGAAGATGATGCGCTCGCGCAGCAGGCGCGAATAGATGTCGAAGCTGCGCTCGCCACGGCTGGTCTGCTCGACCACCATCGGCACCAGCGCACCGGTCACCGGATCGGCACTGAATTTACCCTGGGCGCCCGCAGCGCCGAACAAATCGATCATGGAGGTCCTCATACCTTTGGGCAGCCTATGTCGCGTGCCAAGGCGCGTAGTTCAAGGGCGTTAATCGATAGATCAATGCCTTGCCAGCGATTTGACCCCGGTCTGCCGGCTCGAGAATCGCCGGAGGCCCGTTCCGAAACGCGGCCGCAGCCTGGATTGTCGCGGACGGCACGCACCAAAGGCGCCATCGATCTCGCTGAAACTATTTCGATTTTCACGTCCCGACAGCCCGGCCGGCGCACCATCGCAACCGGACGCCGGTGACGATGGCGCGCCGCGCAAGCGTCAGCCCTCGGCCTTGTCAGCAACCTTCCTGGCTGCTTTCTTCGGCTTGACGACTTCTGCGGTTTCCGCCGCAACGCTGTCGTCAGCTGCTTCCGCAACGGGTGCCTTCGCCTTTCTGGCCGTCTTCTTCGCCGGAGCAGCCTCTTCGACGGGTGCGGCGCTGGTCTGTGTCGCCGGCACGGCATGGTCGTGCCCGCCGTGATCCTGCCCAGCGTGATCGTGCCCGGCATGATCATGGTCGTGATCGCAGTCAGGACCATGGACATGGCCGTGGTGATCGTGGCCCAGGAGATGGCCGCCGATCGCGCCTTCTTCGGACTCGATCGCGGCTTGCAGCTCCTCGCTGGTTACTTCGCGCTCGGTCACTTCGGCTTTGTCGAACAGAAAATCGACGACTTTTTCCTCGTACATCGGCGCGCGCAGCTGGGCTGCGGCCATTGCATCATTGGCGACGAATTCGGCAAAGCGCTGGCGATCTTCCACGCGATATTGCTGGGCTGCCTTGGTCACCAGCATCGACATTTCCTGCTGCGTGATCTCGATGCCATTGGCCTGGCCGATCTCCGACAACAGCAGCCCGAGACGAACGCGGCGCACCGCGATCGCGCGGTAATCGTCCTTTTCGGCCTCGATTTCGGCCATGGCTGCGGCGGGATCGGGCTCGTTTGCAGTCTCCTGCGTCAGTTGCTGCCAGATCTGGTTGAATTCCCCTTCGACCATCGCCGCGGGTACTTCGAAATCGTGATCGGCCGCCAATCGATCCAGCAGCGCGCGCTTCATCTGCGTACGGGTCTGGCCGGCGGTTTCCTGCTCCAACTGGCCGCGCAGCAGCCCGCGCAGCTGAGCAAGATCGGTCAGGCCCAGGTTCTTGGCGAAATCGTCGTCGAACACCGGCTCGGCAGCGGTCTTCACCGCCTTGACGACCACGTCGAAAGTGACCGCCTTGCCCTTCAGATTGGGCGCGGGATAATCGTCCGGGAAAGTAACGTCGATCTGGCGCTCGTCGCCCACGGTGACGCCGGTGAGCTGCTCCTCGAAGCCGGGGATGAAACGGCCGGCGCCGAGTTCGATCGCGGCATCTTCGGCCTTGCCGCCGTCGAATTCCACACCGTCGAGCTTGCCGACGAAATCGACCACGATCTGGTCGCCGTCCTGCGCGGCATGACCTTCCTCGGCATCGCTGAAGCTTTTCGAAGAGCCGGCGACTCGCGTCATCGCTTCATCGACTTGTTCCTCGGCGACCGGCACGACCAGCTTATCCAGCTTTATCCCGGTCAGATCGGGCGCGGCAATGACCGGCAAAACCTCGAGTGCAACGGTCAAGGTCGCGTCCTGGCCCTGGACATAGCCTTCGCCCAACGCCACCTCGGGCTGCGTCGCAGGGCGCAGCTTCTGGTCGGCGACCAGTCTGTCCATCGCTTCGCGGATCGAGCTGTTCAGCGCTTCCTGATGGAGCTGCGGCCCATGGACCTTCTTGAGCAGGTTCGCCGGCACCTTGCCCGGACGAAAGCCGGGCATCTTGACCGACGGGGCCATGCGCTTGACCTCGCCATCGATCCGATCGGCGATATCCTTCGCCGGAATCGTTACCGAATAGCCGCGCTTGAGGCCCTCGTTGCTGGTTTCGGTAATCTGCATGGCTAAGCCTTCCCGGTGAAGGGGTCCGGCGGGTCAGCCGGGTGGAATGGTGCGGGCGAAGGGACTCGAACCCCCACATCTTTCGATACTGGTACCTAAAACCAGCGCGTCTACCAATTCCGCCACGCCCGCAAACCGACGAACCCGTAAAATATCAAGGGGCGGCCCATAGGGGGCCCTGCAGCAAAGGGCAAGCTTGGTGACGCCGGCCCACGCCGCCCCCCGCAAGATTGTGTCCGGCACCGCAACCGGGATGCGTCTGCTGCGCTAGGCATCAACTTTTGAACAACCTATTGCAATGCAGCGAATAGTTCGCGCTCGCCGCGATCGTCCTGGCAAAGCTCAACGAGGCCTTGTCCCACGTGATGCGAGCATGTATTGCACTGCAATCGATTGTGGGATTTTTCATTTGGTTGGGACCAATCAGGTGACGCAAGCTTTTTCCATTTCTAGCGAATTGTACCGATGAGCGAAGAGCAAATCGAGGCTGGCGCCTCGGTACTGAGCGTGGCCTCGTATCGCGTCCCGATCGGCGATGCGATTGCCGACGATCTGTTGCAGGTTCATCCTTCGTCGATCCGCAAGATGTTCGGCAGGCTGGTTCGTCAGGGATATGGGCTCTACAAGCTGGCCTCGGCGCCGCGCGAGGCTTATCTCCTCAACACCGCACGGAGCGGAACCGCGCTTGCCCGGCTGATTGCCGGGCCCGGACGTAAAGGCGCGCTGGCGTCGCAGCCGTTCATATGTGCCAAATGGTCCAGTTCGTTGCGTCTTCGCCGGATGATCGAGCACTGCCTGGTGGCCGACAAACTGGGGCACCCGTTCGACATCAGCGGCGACCAATATGTCGAAATCGTGAAGTTTCAGCTCGATGACGAGCCATGCCGGCTGATGCTGGATCGGCCGAAGTGGCTGAACTGCGACGGCCTGCTGTGCCTGTCGCTGTGGGCCGGCTTCGATCGCGTTTTTTCGGTGTCCTTCAGCCTCTCGGACGATGCCGACGGGCGGACCGCTTATATCGGCGGCATCCAGGGACATCGCAGCGGAGATGCGCTCGACCACAATCGCATATTGACCAAGGCCGCGCATGGCATGCGGCCGCGCGACCTGGCTTTCGAATTGTTCCGCATGATCATCCCGCAGATGGGCGTGACGCAGCTGAAATGCGTCGCCGATGCCCATCGCTATCAGATGACCCGGCGCGCCAGCATGATCATCGGGCTGAACGACAAGGTGCAACTCGACTACAACGAGATGTGGGAAAGCCGCGGCGGGGAACTCGGTGATGACGGCTTTTACCGCGTGCCGATCGAATATACGCGCAAGGACATTGCCGAAATCCCGGCCAAGAAGCGCAGCATGTATAAAAAACGCTACGCCATGCTCGACGACTTTCAAGCCGAGATCGTTCAGGCGCTGGAGCAGCCCTGCGTGATCCATAGCCATGCGCCCAAATTCGTAAAGGCGCGCGCGGCCTGACTTGCCATTATACGCCCGGCGCCAGGGCGATTGCCCAGCCCGGTGATCGCGCGGTCACACCAACCCCAGCAGCCGCGCCCATCGCCCGATCAGCGCCAGCGGTGACGCATCGGCCGCCCCTTGCGTGGAGCCTGCGCTGAACCCGTCGGCGGCGCAATCGAGGCAATAGGCCTGTGCGCCCGGCCCGGCCATCAGCCGTTCCGCATCGCCGATCGCGTGCGCCAGCGTATTGCGCTGACGGCTGGCGATCAGCCCGACCCAGTCT
>CAXTOI010000233.1:0-5766 GCA_964245645.1 uncultured Novosphingobium sp.
GGGGGGGGGGGGGCCGCCCCGCGGGCGGCCCTGGGGCGGGGGCGGGGGCGCGGCGGGGCCCCCCCGCCGCTCGCCGCGCAGCGCCAGCACGCCGAGCGTGACCATGCCGATGCCCAGCAGCGCGACCAGCGGCAGCAAGCGGTTTTCAAGCACCTGCACGCGGTCAAACGCGGCCCGGCGCTGCATCGCCTGATCGGTGCGCAGCCAGGTCAACTCGCCGCGCAACTCGTTCATGTCGCGCTGGCCGGTATTGGTCTGGACCAGCGCAATGGCCGAGGGCATCATCCCGGCGCGCGCCAGTTCGATGGTGCGGTCCATCTCGGCGATCTTGTCGCGGATCAATTGCTGGGCGCGGGCGATGTGCTGCTGTTCCTCATCGCTGGAGCGCGCGCTCATGCGCTGGAGCGCGTTGACTTCGGGGTTCAGCCGCAGCTTGGCGAGCTGATATGGTTCGAGATAAGCGCCATTGCCGGTCAACAGAAAGCCGCGCTGGCCGGTTTCGGCGTTGAGCATGATTTCCATCAAGGCGTTGAGCGAGAGCATCGCTTCGTCCTGCAGCATCACTCCCTGCCGCGCCTGGCGCTGCGCCACGACGGTTTGCGCCATCAACAGGAAGATCGCCATGAACAGCCCGGAGACGATCACCAGCAACCGGGTCATCGATCCGCGCAAGAGCCAGCCGACGAGATGGTTCAGGCGCGAAGTCGGCATTCCTGCTTGAGCTTGAGCCGGCGCGCTTTCGCGCTGCGGGGTAACTGGCATACCGAGACGCCCGGCCTTTCATGCAGCAGGATCGCTGTTTCGCGTTTAACCCGCGCACCGGAGATTGCAATAATGGCCTGTAATCAATCGGGCAGCCCGCCCGGCACCGTTGCCTGACGGTATCCTGACGACGAGTGTGGACAATCTTCGTCGGCGGCTTGCCCGGATGCCGGGGTTTCGGCCATCAGCGCCGGATGGCGATACTGAGCGACAAATGGATCAGGCGACAGGCCCGGGAACAGGCGATGATCGAGCCGTTCGTGGAAAGCCAGCGGCGTGACGGCTGCATCTCCTATGGGTTGTCATCCTATGGCTACGATGCGCGCGTAGCCGACGAGTTCAAGATCTTCACCAATGTCGATTGCCCGATCGTCGATCCCAAGCAGTTCGACCCGCGCAGCTTCGTCGATCGCAAGACCGATGTCTGCGTCATCCCGCCCAATTCCTTTGCGCTGGCGCGAACCGTCGAATATTTCCGGGTGCCGCGCGATGTGCTGGTGATCTGCCTGGGCAAGAGCACTTATGCGCGCTGCGGGATCATCGTCAACGTCACCCCGCTCGAGCCGGGCTGGGAAGGCCATGTGACGCTGGAATTCTCCAACACCACCCCGCTGCCTGCGCGTATCTACGCCAATGAAGGCGCATGCCAGTTTCTGTTCCTCCAGGGCAACGAGCCATGCGAGACCAGCTATGCCGATCGTTCGGGCAAATACATGGGCCAGCGTGGGGTCACGCTGCCCAAGCTGTGACCTGCCGGGTTTGGGCGAGCATGGCGCGGCAACTGCTGTGGTTCGCGCGATGCCGCGCCAGCCATGCAAGCAAGGGCTGAACCCGGCGCTCCGGTCCGATCAAGGAACATCGCCAGTTCAGGATCGTATCCTGTTCGCGCGCCCATTGCGGGTGCGTGGCGAGGTTTCATTCCCATGATGTTCTATAAGCGACTGACGCCATGAGCACGATGCCCAAGCCTGCCCAGCGCGAAGCGGTTTTGCGGAACAAGCAAAACAAGAAAATGGCGCTATCGCCGCATCGCTATGTGCGTGGATCGACGAAGCATTTCTACGATTGGCTCGATGATAACGCCCATATCCATCTGCCCGCCGGCCCGTCGATCTGGATCTGCGGCGATTGCCATGTCGGCAATATCGGCCCGATCAGCAATGACGACGGCCGGATCACGCTGGAGATTCGCGATCTCGATCAGACGGTGATCGGCAACCCGGCGCTCGATCTGTTGCGGCTGGCCTTGTCGCTGGCCTCGTCGGTGCGCGGCGCCAATGCCCCCGGGGTGACCACCGCGTGGATGCTGGAGGCGATGATCGAAGGCTATGAGCAGGCGCTGTCCTCCCCCGACGAGGAACTGAAGGATCTGGCGCTGGACCCCCCGCGCGTCGTGAGGCGCGCGTATAGCCTCTCGCGCGGCGCGGATTGGACGACGCTGGCGCGCGAACGCATCGAGGATGTCGCACCCACCATTCCGCTGGGCAAGCGTTTCTGGCCGCTGTCGCGTAGCGAAGCCGAAGCCACGCGCGAGCTGTTCGACGCGGGCGAACTCGATCCGCTGGTCACCCGGCTCAAGCACCGCGACGATGATGGCGAAGTGCGGCTGTGCGACGCCGCTTATTGGGTAAAGGGCTGCAGTTCGCTCGGGCTGCTGCGGCTGGCGCTGCTGCTGGAGGTACGTTCTGGCAAGCGGGACCGCGATCTGTGCATCATCGACATCAAGGAAGCGGTGCAGTCGTTTGCCCCGCCATCGCCCGATGCGCCAATGCCAAGCGATCAGGCCGAGCGCGTGGTGGCCGGGGCCAAGGCGCTTGCGCCGGGACTGGGCGAACGCATGATCGCGAAACAATTGCTGGGCAAATCGGTGTTCATCCGCGAATTGCTGCCGCAGGACCTCAAGCTGGAAATCGATGCCTTGTTGCCCAAACCCGCGATTGCCGTTGCGCGGTACCTCGCGGCGGTGGTCGGCCATGCCCATGCCCGCCAGATGGACGATGCAACGCGCAAGAGCTGGTTGACCGAATTGCGGCGCAATCCCGCCAGCAACGTCGAGGCGCCGTCGTGGCTGTGGCTCGGCGTGGTCGACATGCTCGGCAAGCACGAACGGGCTTATCTGGAACATTGCCGACGCTTCGCAACTGCGGCATGATCCGGGGCATGCAGCTGCGGAATGACGCGTTACGACTGCGTGAATGCATTATCGATCCACCATCTCGGCGCAGACCCGCGCCATGCAAGGGGCCACCATGACTGCCGATGCCAGCACCACCGTCGCGCAGTTGATGGCCGAAAGTGGTGTTGCCTTCGGCACCAGCGGCGCGCGCGGGCTGGTGACGGCGATGACCGACCGGGTGTGCTATGGCTATACCGCCGGGTTCCTGGGCTACCTGGCCGAGCAAGGCGAATTCGCCCCCGGCCGCGCCGTCGCCCTGGCCGGCGATCTGCGCCCGAGCAGCCCGCGTATCCTGGCCGCATGCGCGCAGGCGGTGCGCGATCTCGGTGGCGAGGTGGTGTTCTGCGGCTATGTCCCGACCCCGGCGCTGGCGCTATACGCGTTCGGCCAGGCCATCCCGTCGCTGATGGTCACCGGCAGCCATATCCCCGATGATCGCAACGGCATCAAGTTCTACCGCTCGCACGGCGAAGTGCTGAAGCGCGACGAAGCCGGGATGAGCCGGCAACAGGTGCAATTCCCTGCCGGCGCCTTCGCTGCCGACGGTGCGCTGGTATCGCCCGCGCCGTTGCCGCCGGTCACCGATGTCGAACCCGCCTATCTGCAGCGCTATGTCGGCTACTTCGGCTCCGGCGCGCTCGCCGGATTGAAGCTGGGGGTTTACCAGCATTCAGCGGTGGGCCGCGACATCGTCGTCGATATCCTCGAAGCGCTGGGCGCCCAGGTCGTGGCGCTCGGTCGCTCGGCTAAATTCATTCCGGTCGATACCGAAGCGGTGCGCGACGAGGACATCGCGCTCGCCCGGCAATGGGCGCGCGAATATGCACTCGATGGCATTGCCTCCACCGATGGCGATTCGGACCGGCCGCTGTTGTCGGATCATCACGGCGAATGGCTGCGCGGCGATGTGCTGGGGGTGCTCTGCGCGCGCGCGCTGGGCGCCGACAGCGTAGTCACCCCGGTCAGCAGCAATACCGTGCTGGAGGCCAGCGGCGCGTTCGCGGCAACCGCGCGCACCCGCATCGGCTCGCCTTATGTGATCGCCGAAATGCTCGAGCAGACCGCGCAGAAGCGCAGCCGGGTGTGCGGCTACGAGGCCAATGGCGGCTTCCTGCTGGGCAGCGATATCGCCGATGTCGATCATCCGCTATCGGCATTGCCGACGCGCGATGCCGTCCTGCCGATCGTCGCCGTGCTGGCCGCGGCGCGCCCGGGCTGCGTGGCCGATGCCGTGGCCGCGCTGCCCCCGCGCGTGACCTTCAGCGAGCGCATCCAGAACTTCCCCACCGCCGACAGCGCCGCGCTGCTGCGCTGGCTCGACCAGGGCGACGCCGCCGAGCAATTGGGGCGCATGACGCATTATTTCGGCGCGCTGGCGGGCGAGGCAGAGCGCATCGACCGCACTGACGGGCTGCGCGTGACCTATGCCGGCGGCGACATCATCCACTTGCGTCCGTCAGGCAATGCGCCCGAACTGCGCTGCTATACCGAAGCGACAAGCGGTGCGCGGGCACAAGCGCTGAACCGGGGGGCACTCGCCGTGGTGCAGGGGCAGCTGTTGCAGGACCTGCGCGAAGGAACCTTGCGCTCGGCGTGAACGTTCATATGTCGGGCGACCCTGCAAATCGGAGAAACCATGGACATCACCCGGCTCATCCTCGATGACCACCACGAGCAGCGGCGGCTGTTCGCGTTCATCGACGAGATCCCCGACGACGATGTCACCGCGCTGGGCGGCGTCTGGCATCGCTTGTCGACGTTTCTCGAAACGCACGCCAAGGCGGAGGAGACCTGGTTCTATCCGCAGCTGCTGAAGGCCGGTCTTGCCGCCGGCGAGGCGGAAGAGGCCAAATCCGAAACGCTGGATGCGATCAAGGACCACAACGAAATCCGCGATGCGATTATCGCGGCCGGCCAGCTGACGGTGGGTTCGGAAGAATGGCGCAAGGCGGTGGCGAAGGCCAACAAGGCCAATGCTGAGCATATGGAAGAGGAAGAGCGCGAAGGCCTGACCTTGTTTCGCCAGACAGCCTCGCTCGACCAGCGGCATGAGTTGGCGGTGAAATTCATCACCTTTGAAACCGAGCATTTGGACGGCGTGCAGCCGATCAATTTCAACCCCGAAAAGTGGGTCAAGGCCCACGAAAAATAGGTTGCTCGACAGCACGCCTATCGCCGTACCGGCGAATTCACCATATGCGCATGCGTGATCGCCACGGCGAGCGCATCGGCGGCGTCGGCGCCCGCCAGCTTCACCCCCGGCAGCAGGATCTTGAGCATCGCCTGAATTTGCGCCTTTTCTGCGCCGCCGGTGCCGACCAGCGCTTTCTTGACCAGCCGCGTCGCATATTCCGCGACAGGCATGCCGGTACGCGCCAGCGCCAGCAGGCAGATGCCGCGCGCCTGACCCAGCTTCAGCGTCGATTGGGCATTGGAATTGACGAACACCTCCTCGACCGCGCCGCTGTCGGGCTGGTGGTGCAGAATGACATCGGTCAACTCGCGATCGAGCAGCACCAAGCGCTCCGCCAGCGACAAATCGGTGTCGCTGCGTATCTGGCCGTTGGCGATGTGGCTGAGCCGGTTGCCCGACTTGGCGACGACCCCCCAGCCGGTGCAGCCAAGCCCCGGATCGAGCCCGATAATGATCATGCCGCCGCTCTGACTCTCCTCCCGCCCGCGAGAGGGGTCAGGGGTGGGCACTCCCGGCAAGCGAGGCAAGCAAAAAGAGCTAGGGAACCTCTGATCAAGTCGGAGCTTCACCAAGATAATCCCCCCCGTCGGCCCGGGCTTGACCCGGGCTTGGGCTTCTTTCTTTGCTTGTCCGG
>CAXTOI010000234.1:0-4606 GCA_964245645.1 uncultured Novosphingobium sp.
GCGCGAACGCGGCCAACAATGGCATCAGGAAACGCGGAATGATCGTTCCCTCCTATATCGGCGAGCTTGCCGCAATTTACTGGAGATCGCTGGGCTGGACGCCCGCCGGCATCAGCGCAGGCAGCCAGGCCAACCCCCAGAAATACCCCATATGCCCGCCGCTCTGGATCTTCAGATCGGGGTCATCGACCGCGAGCGGGCGTCGCGCGTATCGCGCGAAGCGCGACGGCTGTCCGGCGTTTGCCGCCTGGAGCGCGCCGAAATGGCTGCCCAGCAGGCTGCGCAGATCAGGCTTGCCGGGGCCGGACCAACGAATCGCGAAAACCTGGCTTTGCGCATTGGTGTATTCATGCACAGCCGCGCCGTTGGGCAATGCCAGTTCATGCCGGACGTGGTTGCTCATGGCATATTGCTGCAGCGTCGCATGGAGATGGATCTGATCGGCCTGCACCGATGACGCCAGGCCGCCCAGTTCAGCCAGCGCCGGCGCGCCTGGGGCGGCCAGCGCAAAGACAATCAGTAATCCGGTTCGCTGCATCCACCTCATGGTTAACAACCTATCGCCGGTCGCCGGCCAGTCAAGCAGTCCACTGTATCAATCCGGCTTTGCGGCCAGCCAGATCGTATGATGGGCATCGACCCCATAGGCATCGGCGCGGATCGTGATTTCTTCGACATCGAAACCAGCGCGCTCCAGCCGTTCGAAGAAATCGGCATCGCTGTAGGACGACCAGATCGCCAGGATGCCGCCGGGGCGCAGCGCCGCAAATGCCGAGCGCAACCCCCAGTTGCAGTAGAGCCGGTCGTTGGCGAGCTGGATCAGGCCATCGGGCCCATTATCGACATCCAGCAGGATCGCATCGAAGCGCAGCGGCGTCTGCGCGATCACGTCATGGACATCGGCCACTTCGACGCAGACCCGCGGGTCGGCCAGCGAACTGCCGAAAATATGCGCCAACGGGCCTTTGGCCCAGGTGACGACCTTGGGCACCAGTTCGGCCACCAGGATGCTGGAGGCAGGACCCCAGGCGTCGAGCGCCGCGCCCAGCGTGAAGCCCATGCCCAATCCGCCGATCAGCACCCGGCCGCCCTTGTCGGACAATCGCTCGCAGACCAGCGTGGCCAGCGCCTGTTCGGAATGCCGAACCTGGCTGCCCATCAATTCCTCGTCGTCGTACTGGATCGAGTAATCGTCTCCCCAGCGCACGAGATGCAAGGCGCCGCCGCCGGGAATATCGGCAGCGTCGATAAACACGCAAGGCGGCTCGGCGTCCTGACCGACTTGCGCCGTCGCCACAGCAGCGTCAGGCAGTGGTCTGTTCCGGCTGTTTCCCAGAGGCGTCGGGTGCTGGTGCCGGTGCCGGGCGATCATGCGTGATATGCGCGGCCAGGGCACGTTTGGCGCGCTTGTTGGCGGTACGGATATTGGACATCTTATTCCTGTCTGAAATAATTCAGCCATATTCGAGCCTGAATGGCATCGATCCATGCTGGTCCGGGGGCATGGTCACAGATTGGCGCCAATGACAAGGATTGATCGGGCAGGTGCGCGATCAGGTTCGGTACGAGCAGGCCAAAGTGTCGTATCTGCCTCACCTCATCCTCCCCCTCGGGGAGCGGCGATTCCCCTAACCCGCAGATTGCCCGGCAATATAACCGTCCACCGCTGACGGCAGCACCGACAGCGGCACGCCGCCTGTGCGGATCAAGGTGTCGTTGAATGCGGCCACGTCGAACCTGGCGCCAAGCCTGGCCTGGGCTGCCGTGCGCAGGCGCAGGATTTCGTTGTGGCCGGTCTTGTAGCCGCATGCCTGCCCGGGCGATGCGCAATAGCGGTCGGTCTCGCTGGTCATCGCCCCGCGGCCGCGCCCGGTTTCGGTCATCAGGAAGTCGATGGTCGCCTCCCGGCTCCAGCGCATCGCGTGCAGGCCGGTATCCGCGACCAGGCGGCAGGCGCGGAATTGCTGGCCCTGCAGATAGCCGATCCGGCCGAACGGATCGTCGGCATAAAGGCCGAATTCATCGACCAGCTGTTCGGCATAAAGCGCCCAGCCCTCGACAAAGGCGTTGAAGCCCAGCAGCGATGAGATCAGCGGGATTTCCGCGTGATGCTCGGCCAGATACGCGCCCTGATAGGTATGTCCGGGCACACCCTCGTGCGCGGTCAGCGTGGGCAGCTGGTATTTCGGCCACAGGCTCGTCGACTTCAGATTGACGTAATAGATCGCCGGGCGCGACCCATCGAGCGCTGCGAAATTCATGTAGCCCAGCGCTGCGCCGTCCTGGATATCGGTCGGTACCTGCTTGACGATCACCTCGGCTTTCAGCCCCAAATGCGAAACGCGCGGCAGCAGGGGTCGGATCGCGGCAAGCCGGCCGTTGAGATAAGCGATCAGCTGCGCGCGGCCGGCATCGTCATCCGAAAACAATTGATCGGGACGCTTGTTCAAAGCCTGCAATCGCTCGCCGACGCTACCGCCGGCAATCCCCTGCTTGACCAGCAGGCCATCGATGCGAGCCTTCAGTTCTTCATTCTGGGCCAAGCCGATGCGGTGAATTTCGGCAGGGGTCTGAGCAGTGGTGGTGCCCAGCCGCAGCGCCCAGGCGTAATAGGCATCGCCCATCGGCAGGCGCTGGACCCCGGCATCATGCGGGGCATGGGCAGTTGCGGCCTGGAACGCCGCGATCTGGCGGTCGAGCGCAGGATAGACCATGGTTTGGGTCAGCTTCAGCGCGCGCGCCGCCCAATCGCCCGGGATGTGCCTGGCTGCGGTGCGTGTCGCGATCGAGGTGACCAGCTTCTGGTCGGTAGCGGGTTTGGCCCGGTAGGCGACAAGCTGGTCGAGGGCGGACCTGGCGACGAAGTCCGGCGGCATCACCCCGCGCGCGGCGTCGCGGGTAATCTGCGCGGTCTCGTTGTCGAGCGCCGTCGCCAGCCCGGCGACCCGCGACAGATAGGCCTCGGCATCGGCGGAATTGTTGATCGGGTGCTTCGAATCGAGAAATTCCGGCGTGGAGACTATCGCGCCATCCTGTTGCGACACGACATAGGGATGCGCACCGCCGTGAAATCCCTGTGCCGCATTGGCATAGAAGAACGGCTTGGCCATACCGGCGCTGTCCAGCGCATAGTCGATAGTGTCCCACCGCAACCGGTCATCGATCGGCAGGGCCGAGCGATCGATGGCATGCAGGCGGGCGCTCATGCTGTCGGTCAAAGCGGCGAAGCGCGCATGGCCGGCCAGCGAATTGTCGGCGGGCTGCGCGCGCAGACCGGCGCGGGTGCCGTTGTCCACCCCCAGCGATGTCGCCTGTGCCGGATCTTGCGCCAGCGCTTCGTCCGCAAACGCATCGATCGTGGCACGAAACCGGGTGGGAGTGGGAGTGGGCGCGGCTGCCGATGCGGCGCCGCCTGCCCAGATGGGCGCGCTGGCGGCGCCGACCGTCAGGGCGCTGGCCGAAATCATCCGCCGGCGGGTAAGGGTGACCATGCTGCGACTCCGGGTGAAATATTATTACGTCGTGCTAGGCGGCAGGGCGGCTGCCCGCAAGCGCATTCAATCCGATCTTTTCGCGCGTCTGGGCCTCGATCTCGTGCAGTTCGGCCAGGGTCTGCTCGATTTCCTCGCGCTGTTTTTCGAGCAGCCCGATGTGCTCCGTCACGCTCTTCAGCAACATCCGCAGCTGCTCGGCCTGGGCCGGATCGGCATCGTAGAGATCGAGGAACTGCTTGATTTCGCGAATCGAAAAGCCGAGCCGCTTGCCGCGCAGGATCAGTTGCATCCGCGCCACTTCGCGGCGCGAATAGATGCGGGTATTGCCGACCCGCGCCGGGTCGATCAGCCCCTTGTCCTCGTAAAAGCGCAGCGTGCGGTGGCTTATGCCGAGTTGAGCCGCGATGTCCTGAATGCCGCGCAGCGCCGGTCCGTGATCCGGACTTGCGGCGCCTTCGCCGGCCATCAGCCCTGCGCCTGCTTCAGGCGTTCTTCCTCGGCCAGTTCCTTCTTCGACAATTTGCCGACCTGCGTCTTGGGCAGCTGCTCGCGAATCTCGACGATCCTGGGCATTTCGATCTTGCTGAGGAAGCTCGCCAGGAAGGTCTTGATCTCCTCGGGTGTGACTTGCTGCCCGGCGCGCAATTTGACGAACAGCTTGGGGCTCTGCCCGCGATAAGCATCGGGGATGCCGATGGCGATGGCCTCTTCGATCGCCGGATGGCGATAGGCGGCATCCTCGATGGCGCGCGGGTAGACATTGTAGCCGCCCGACAGGATCAGGTCCTTGATGCGATCGACCAGGAACAGATAGCCGTCTTCATCCAGATAGCCGATATCACCGGTGCGCAGGGCGCCGTCGACGAAGGCCCTGGCGGTCTCCTCGGGCCTGTTCAGATAGCCGGCCATGACTTGCGGACCGCGCACGCAGACCTCGCCGCGTTCGCCGATCGGCAGCACGTTTGTGGGGTGATCGGGGTCGCGGATCTCGACGATCGTACCCGGAAACTGCGGCCCGCAGCTGTTTTCCTTGATCACCCCGTCGATCGGGTTGCAGGTCACGATCGGCGAGGCCTCGGTCAGGCCATAGCCTTCGCATACGCGCTTTCCCA
>CAXTOI010000234.1:4616-5763 GCA_964245645.1 uncultured Novosphingobium sp.
CCCATCAGCCGCTCGAATTTGGCGCGCACTTCAAGCGGCAGGGGCGCCCCGCCCGAGATGCACGCGCGCAGGCGCGACAGGTCGGGCAATTTGGCCTGCGGCAAGGCGTTCATGCCGATAAACAGCGTCGGCACGCCGAAGAACAGCGTCGGCGGCTTGCGCCTGATCGTCGCCAGCATCGATTTCATCGCGAAGCGCGGCAGCAGCACCAGTTCGGCGGCGACCTCGATCGAGAAATTGAGCACTGCCGTCAGCGCAAAGACGTGGAACATCGGCAGCACCGCCAGCGTGCGTTGCGGCCCTTTCAGGCTGGCGCCGATATGCGCACGCATCTGCAGCGCATTGGCGGTGAGATTGCGGTGCGTCAGGATCGCGCCTTTGGGGACGCCGGTGGTGCCGCCGGTATATTGCAGCACCGCGGTATCTTCGGGCGCGATCGCCACCGGTTCGGCGGGAAGCCGGCTGGACAACAGCCGGGGAAAGCCGATGTGCAGGCCATCGTCGAAGTAGCGGACCCGCTGGCGGCGGTTCAGCAGCCGCCAGCCCAGCGATTTGCCCATCGGCAGGATTGCGCTCATCGAACAGACGATGATCCTGTCGATGCCCGCCGTCGGGCCCACCGCGCGAACCTTGTCATGGATCGCGGCAATGTCGGGCACGGCGATCATCCGCGCGCCCGAATCGCGGATCAAGTGCGCCATTTCTGGCTCGGTATAGAGCGGGTTAAGCGCGATCACCACCGCGCCCACTTTCAGCGCGGCAAAATACAGCACCACGAAATACGGCGTGTTGGGCAGGCACAGCGCGAAGCGATCGCCCTTGACCAGCCCCAGGTCCTGCAACCCGCGCGCCGCCCGCGCCACCTGCCGGCCGATCTCGCCATAGGTCCAGCTGCGCCCCATGTAATCCAGCGCGAGCCGCTCGGCATGGTCGAGCACCGCATTGTCGAGAAAGTCGGTGACGAGTTGCGCCTCCGCCTCCCAATTATGCGGGATGACGGGTGCCGGCGGCTGTATCTGGGTGGCTATGTCGGTCATGTCTCGCAGTGCGCGATCATATCAGAAGCTGAGCCGGCCGCCCAGCGACAGGACGAAGACGTGCGCTTTCGACAGCTCGCCATCGGTCAGGATCGGGGTCTGCACCGGGC
>CAXTOI010000235.1:0-5717 GCA_964245645.1 uncultured Novosphingobium sp.
TGTCGATCGGCGGCAATCACACCATGCATGTGCTGCGCCGCAACCTCGATTGCCAGATCATGCTGTTCAACAACGAGATTTACGGCCTGACCAAGGGGCAATATTCGCCCACCAGCCGATTAGGCACCAGCAGCCCGACCTCGCCGATCGGCGCGGGCGAGCGGCCGGCGCTGCCCTGCGCCTTTGCGCTGGGCGCCGGCGCGCGGTTCGTGGCGCGTGGGTTCGATGTGTCCAAGGAGTTGCCCCAAGTGCTGAAAGCCGCGCATGCCCATCGCGGCGCTGCCTTCATTGAGATCTTCCAGAACTGCATCGTCTACAACAAGGATGTGTTCGAGGATTTCGCTGCGCCCAAGGGCGCCGAGTCGCGCCAGCTATGGCTGAAGCCGGGCGAGCCGATGCTGTTCAACAAGGGCACGCAGGGCATGGCGCTGGACGCCGGGCACCTGACGCTGAAAGTGGTCGATGTCGTCGATGGCGACTGGCAGGCGGCTGGGGTCATCATCCATGATGTGACCAACCGTTCGGTCGCGCATATGCTGGTTGAGCTGCCCTTCGGGCCGTTTCCGATGGCGCTGGGGGTGATTTATGACGATCCCATGCCCAGCTTCGAAAGCGCGATAGCGGTGCAGGATACGCAGCAGCGCGCCGGCAAGATCCCAAACCTGGCAAAGCTGCTCGCCAAGGGCCAGACGTGGACCGTTGCGCCCGGGGATCATGGGCCTTTGTCCGACGTTTGAGCTGCATATGACCAGTTGCCAATACCCCGCCTGTCCTGAGCTTGTCGAAGGGCTGTCCTTCTTCCTTGGCAAGCGCCAGAAAGAGAAAGGCAGTCGTTCGACAAGCTCAGGACAAGCGGGGGTGGAGTCATGACCGCACCTGTCGTCGTCTGGCTGCGCCGTGATCTGCGCCTGGCTGACCAAGCGGCTTTTGCCGCAGCCGCAGCGAGCGGTGCGCCGGTGATCCCGGTTTATGTGCTCGATGACGAGACGCCGAAACATCGCAAGATGGGTGGAGCATCGCGCTGGTACCTGCATCATTCGCTCGCAAGTCTGACTCGCGATCTCGAGCAACGCGGATCGCGGATTGTGCTGCGGCGAGGGCGGAGCGAGGCAGTGCTGGCGGCGCTGGCCGAGGAGACCGGCGCGAGCGCGGTGCATGGCTTGCATCATTACGAACCGTGGTGGCGCAATGCCGAACACGCTTTAGGCGGACTGCTGACGCTGCATCTGCACCACGGCAATTATCTCAGCCCGCCGGGCAGCATCGTTAGCGGGGCCGGTACGCCATACCGCATCTTCACGCCGTTCTGGCGCGCGTTGCAGCAGCATCTCCCGCCGCCGCCGCCGATGCCTGCACCGGAGCGGCTGCCCGCGCCGGAACACTGGCCTGCCAGCGACCGGCTGGAAGATTGGGGCCTGCTGCCCAGCCATCCCGATCGGGCGACCGGGTTTAGCGAAGCCTGGACGGCGGGCGAGGGCGGCGCGACCCAGGCACTGGAGAATTTCTCCGCAAAAGCGGCCAGCTACGGCACCGGGCGCAACCTGCCGTCGATCGCGGGTACATCGCAAATGTCGCCGCACCTGCATTTCGGGGAAATCTCGCCTGCTACCGTATGGCATGGCGTCGCCCAAGCAGGCGGGTCGGCGGATACTTATCTGAGCGAGCTGGGCTGGCGCGATTACGCGCAGAACATCATCGTGCAATTCCCCGACTATGGCACCAGACCGGGACAAGCAGCCTTTCAAAACTTCCCGTGGCGTACCGGGCCCGAAGCGGAACGCGATCTGCGTGCCTGGCAGCGCGGGCGTACCGGCTATCCGTTGGTCGATGCCGGGATGCGCCAGCTGTGGACCATGGGCTGGATGCACAATCGCGTGCGGATGATCACCGCCAGCTTTCTGATCAAGCATCTGCTGATCGACTGGCAGGCCGGTGAGCGCTGGTTCTGGGATACGCTGATCGACGGCGATTACGGCTCCAACACGATGAACTGGCAATGGTCGGCGGGCAGCGGGGTGGACGCCAATATGTTCGTGCGGGTGATGGCGCCACTGGGGCAGTCGGGGAAATTCGATGCCGCGGGGTACATCCGCCACTGGGTGCCCGAACTGGCGCGGCTGAGCGATGCGGAGATTCATGATCCGCCGCTGCCGGTGCCCGGCTATCCGGCCAAGCTGATCGAGCACCGCGACGCGCGCGCGCGCGCGTTGGCTGCTTACGCGGCGTTTTCCGCGTAAGCACTTACCGATATGGTTGGCGCGATGCTGCGGTTGGCAACCGGCGGCTCGGTCGGCTGGTTTCAGGCGTGGGAGGCGGGTGAGTGGGACAGCCCGTGCGGTTTGGCCATGATTATGGGTTGGGGGGAGGGTCTTTTCTTCCTGCAATAGTCGATCCGGCCAGGAGACACCGCCTCCCCACCTCCTACTCTGAAGAGGAGCGGGATTTACGCATGGGCATCGGCTGCCATTCCGTCAATGACCGCCACGCCCATTCCAGCGGGCCTTGGCGGAAGCGGGCGAGCCATGGTGCGCTCCAGCCGAGCATCAGCGCCCATCCGCCCAACACGAACAGCGGCTGCCGCGCGGGCGGAACGTGGCCGTAGAGGCCCAGGCCCCAGCCGTCGAAGATCGCGGTCATCATCATTGTCGTGCCCAGGTAATTGCTGAAGGCCATGCGTCCTGCCGCGCTCAGTCGGCGCCCCGGGCAGGTCGCGATCAGACGGGGCGCGGCCAGCATGATCGCGCCCAGATAGCCTAGCGCCATCAGCAGATGGCCCGGTGCGGCCCAGTAGGCCAGCACATCGGGCATGACCAGTGGCGGAAAATGATGCGGCCATGCCCAGCCGAGCAACGCCAGCGTATAGGCCGTGCCCATGATCAGCCCGGCGCTCGCCATCGCGATCGATCGCGCGCGCGGCCAATCGCCCGAAAAGAACCCGCTGCGCAACAGCACCATCCCCAGCAGCATCAGCGGCAGCGTTTCGCCGATCGTATACAGCGTCATCACCAGCGGCCAGCCGGGTGCAGTCGCCAGCTTGGCCAGGATCTGAGCCATGAAACCCGACTGCGCAAGGGCGGTTTCGGCCTGCATGCGCAGGAGCGTCGCGGACAGCGCCTGCTGCCGTGCGGCCGGCGGCACGCCGCCGCGCAGCTCGGCCACGCTGTCGATCATCCCCCAGCCGTGCCAGGCGACGAAGATCGCCAGCGCCAGCGCCAGCAGCGCCGGGTTTGGCAAGCGCCGCAGCGGCAGCGCGAACACGCCGCTGATAGCATAGACGAACAGGATGTCGCCCCACCAGAACAGCACATAATGCAGATAGCCGAACAGCGCGAGCCAGCCCAGCCGCCGCAGTTGCAGCATCTCGCCATCGCGCCGCGCGCTTTCGGCGCGTTCGACGAACAGCAGCATGCTGGCGCCGAACAATATCGAAAACAGCGCGCGCATCTTGCCCTCGAACAGCACGAAACCCAGCGCAAACACCGCTTCGTCGGCAGGCGAGGCGCGATGCGGCAGCCATGGCGTGTCGGTGCCCGCTGAGGGCCCGGCAAAGCCGGCGATGTTGATCGCCAGGATGCCCAGCACCGCGATGCCGCGGATCAGATCGAGCGAGGCAATACGGCTGCTGGATATGGCCGGCACAGCGGTCCCTTTGCGGTGATGCAGATCAAGCTGCCGACGCACTCGCGAGCGCATCACTAATCCGGAATTAACTTTAAATTAGGCGCGATCTGCAATCCCATGGGGGATCGCGTCCAGCATGGCACGCGGGCAGGGGACTAACCATGGCAAATTCGGGCTTGAGCGCCTCACTGAGAGGAAATGATGAGATGACCGCCGCTCCCGCCTTTCACCCATCGGCCCCGCGCCTCGCCCTGCGCAGCATATTGAGCGTGGCGCTGCTGTTCGGCGCTGCGCATACGGCGCTGGCGCAAGAGGATGGCGCTCAAGGTAGGATGGCCGCCGAACCGCTCAAGGCCGACGCCGCAAGCGCCGTGGAACGGGGCGAGGCGGCGGTGGCCAGGGCGCCGCAGGACGCGACATTGCGTGCCGAACTCGGCCACGCCTATCTGCGCGCCGGCCGCTTCGAATCGGCGGCGGCGGCGCTGACGGACGCATTGGCGCTCGGCGGTCCCTCCGACCGGGTCACACTGACGCTGGCGCTGGCGCAGATCGCCTGCGGCCAGAACCGCGCGGCGCTGGCGACGCTCGATCATGGGGCGGGTATCGCGCCGGCCGATCTGGGCCTGGCGCTGGCGCTGGCGAGCGACCCCGGACGCGGTATCGCGGTGTTGACCGATGCGGTGCGGGACGGACCGGCTTCGCCGAATTTGCGCCAGAACCTGGCCTATGCCTATGCGCTCGACGGCCGCTGGGCCGATGCCACGGTGACCGCCGGTTTCGACCTGCCGCCCGATCAGGTCAATGCCCGGTTGCAGCAATGGGCCGAGACGATGCAGTCCGGCGGCGAAAGAAGCCGCGTGGCTCGGCTGCTGAATGTGCCGCTGACTTCGGACCAGGGCATGCCTGCGGCATTGGCGCTGAACATCCCACCAGTGAATTCCGGGCCTGTGCTGGCGACAGCGCAGGCAGAGGCTGCCGGCCCGCCGCCGCCGGCAGTCGCGCTCACCTCGCCCAAACCGGCGCCTGTCGTCGTCGCGGCCGTGGCGCCTGTTTTCGTGGCAACGCCGGTCGTTCAAGCGGTCGCCTATGCCCCGGCTCCTGCTCCGGCGCGCGAGCTGGCGGTTCGTGCACAGGGCGCGAATCCGAACTCCGGCCACTTCGTGCAATTGGCTGCCTATCACAACCAGCGCGACGCCGAGCGGGGCAAGCTGATCCTGGCAAAACGCCATGCGCTGCTGCGCGGGCACGGTTTGCTGGTCACCGAAATGATGATTCACGGACGCAGCTATTGGCGGGTGGTCATGGCCGGCTTCGATGGCGCGACCGCATTGAACATGTGCTCCAGCTTGAGACGGCAGGGGGCGGCATGTTTCGCTTATTCGATCAGGCCGGGTCAGGCTCTGGCTTTGGCAAACAAGTCAGGATCACGGTTGGCGACCCGTTGATCTGACTGATATAATACCACATTGCCCCCTCGGTCAGCCCTACGGGCTGCCACCTCCCCCAGAGGGCGAGTATCTTCACACAAAACGATTTATGGCTTCTTACGCGATCTGCATCCCGCCCTTGAACAATCCGATTACCCGGCCCTGTACCGGCAGGCCGTCGAACGGCGTGTTGCCGGCGCTGGCGGCCATCTTGTTCGAGTCGACGATCCACGGCTGTTCGGCGCGGATCAATGCGATATCGGCTTCCGCGCCCACTGCCAGCCGCCCGGCTTTCACCCCGAGCAATTGCGCCGGATGACCGGCCAGCAGGGCGAAGGCGCGCGCCATCGACACGATTCCGTCGCGCACCAGCGTCAGCGTCAGCGGCAGCAATGTTTCCGCGCCGGCCATGCCCGGTTCGGCATCGGCGTAAGGCAGGCGCTTGTCTTCGGGCCCGCGCGGGTCGTGGCCCGAGCCGACGACATCGATGGTGCCATCGGTCAGCGCCGCCAGCACCGCCTGCCGGTCCGCCTCGCTGCGCAGCGGCGGCGACAGCCGCGCAAAGCTGCGGAAATCGCCGATCGCCAGGTCGGACAGCATGAAATGCGCCGGGGTGACGCCGGCGGTGATCGCCGCGCCGCCCAGCCAGGCACCGCTGGCGTTGCCGAG
>CAXTOI010000236.1:0-5716 GCA_964245645.1 uncultured Novosphingobium sp.
GGGACGCGCCCCGTCCGTCAGGCGCTGGCGAGGCTGCCACCGCCCCCAGGGGGGGAGGATTTTTGAGAAGCGTGCCTACGCATTGGATTTCCCATTCCAGTTCGATGCCGCTTTGCTGGCGCACGCGGCGGCGGACTTCTTCGCCCAAGGCTTCGATTGCGGTGCTGCTAGCGGCGGCGATGTTGATCAGGAAGTTGGTGTGTTTTTCGCTGACCTGCGCGCCCCCCAGGGTGAGGCCGCGGCAGTTGGCCTGGTCGATCAGTTGCCAGGCTTTGTGGCCGGGTGGATTCTTGAAGGTCGAACCGCCGGTCTTGCTGCGCAGGGGCTGCGCCGCTTCGCGCGCGGCGGAGATGCGGTCCATTTCGGCCTGGATGGCGGCAGGGTCGCCGGCCTGGCCGCGCAGGCGCGCGGCAACGACGATCGCGCCTTCGGGCAATGCCGAATGGCGGTAGCGGTAATGGAGGGCGGCGGCGGTCAGCGTGACCAGCGTGCCATCGCGGAGCACGACATCGCAATCGACCAGGCGATCGGCGACTTCGGCGCCGTAAGCGCCGCCGTTCATGCGCACGAAGCCGCCGACGGTGCCGGGGATGCTGCGCAGGAATTCCACGCCGGCGATGCCCTGGTCGCGCGCGGTGGAGGAAACCAGGATGCCGCTGGCGCCGCCGCCGCAGCCCAGGGTAAGCGGAGCGGTTGCCGCGGCGTGTGCGAAGGGCTTGCCCAGGCGTATAACCACCCCGGGGACGCCGCCATCGCGCACGATCAGGTTCGACCCGAGACCGAGCGCCATGACCGGGACGCGTGGATCGAGATCGCGCAGGAAGCTTTGCAGGTCGGCGATGTCGCTGGGTTCGAACAGATGGCCTGCGCTGCCGCCCGATTTGAACCAGACCAGCGGCGCCAGCGGGGCGTTGGCGGTGAGCTTGCCGGAAACGTGAGGAAGGGTGTCGGCCATCATGCGCGCGCCGCTGCTTGTGCGGTGATCGCGTCGGCCAAGCCGGCGGCCCATCTGGTGATGTCGCCGGCACCGAGGCAGACGATCATGTCACCCGGCTCGAGCGATTCTGCCAGCGTTGTCGCCAAGGCTTCGGGGTCGGTGGTGAGATGCGCCGAGCGGTGGCCGCGCGCCTTGATCCCTTCGACCATCGCGGCTGAATCGACGCCCGCGATCGGGGCTTCGCCGGCGGCGTAGACCGGCGCGGCGTAGACCACGTCGGCATCGTTGAAGGCGGCCTGGAATTCGGCCATGTGGTCGCGCAGGCGGGTGTAGCGGTGCGGCTGGACGACCGCGATCACCTTGCCGCGCACGCCTTCGCGCGCGGCGGCCAGAACGGCGCGGATTTCAACGGGGTGGTGCCCGTAATCGTCGATGATCGCCGCGCCGAGCGCTTCGCCGACCTGGGTGAAGCGGCGCTTCACCCCGCCGAATTGGGCGAAGCCGGTGCAGATGATCTCGTCGGACACGCCCATTTCGACCGCGACGGCGACGGCGGCCAGCGCGTTCTGGACGTTATGACGCCCCGGCATGGGGAGGCGCATATTCTCGATCCGCCGGAAGCTGCCGTCGCGCTGGCGCAGCACGGCGGTGAAGCTGTTGCCGCCGGGATAGGGCGTCACCGCCTCGCCGCGCACGTCGGCTTGCGCGGAAAAGCCGTAAGTGATGACGCGGCGATCGCGGACGCGGGGGATGATCGCCTGCACTTCGGGATGATCGATGCACAGCACCGCGGCGCCGTAGAACGGCACGTTTTCGATGAATTCGACGAAGCATTCCTTGACCCGGTCGAAGCTGCCGTAATGGTCGAGATGCTCGGGATCGATGTTGGTGACGATGGCGACCGTGCCGTCGAGTCGCAGGAAGCTGCCGTCGCTTTCGTCGGCCTCGACCACCATCCAGTCGCTGGCGCCGAGCCGCGCGTTCGAGCCGTAGGAGTTGATGATGCCGCCGTTGATCACCGTGGGATCGACCCCGCCGGCATCGAGCAAGGCGGCGACCATCGAGGTGGTGGTGGTCTTGCCGTGCGTACCCGCGACAGCGACGGTGTTTTTCAGCCGCATCAGCTCGGCGAGCATTTCGGCGCGGCGGACCACGGGGATCCGCGCTTCGAGTGCAGCGACGACTTCGGGGTTGTCGCGTTTCACGGCGGTGGATGTGACGACAACGGCCGCGTCGCCGACATTGGCGGCGTCGTGACCGATCATGACGGTGATGCCGCGCGCGCGGAGGCCCTCGATCACGTAGCCATCGGCGATATCGCTGCCCTGGACGCGGTAACCCAAATTGCACATCACCTCGGCGATGCCCGACATGCCGATGCCGCCGATACCGACGAAATGGATCGTGCCGATTTCGATGCCGACGCCCTTCATGTGGCCGAGCTGCCTTTAGAAAAGAATAGGATACGAGGGGTGACCCCCTCGCGCTCCCCGTCATGTCGTTGTGGTGTGTGATCCCGTCGTGATGCTCTGCCGCGAAGCGGCTTCAAAGCCTGCGGCGCTGAGAGCTTGCACAAGGCCGAGCCCATGCCCCATGCCGAGCGGAACGGGGTCTGGGGCAATGGCCCCAGAATCCTTGTTCTTTCGTTTTCGAAACTCCTCACGCCGGCAATTCCTGCGCCTGCGTCTCGGCGGCAGGGGCTATGCGGATCACGTCCATCATCGGCACCGCGCCGAAACTCTCGACCAGATCGGCCAAATCTTCGACGGCGCGTGGATAGCCGCAGTTCCAGGCGGTGTGTGCCGCGTGCGCCAGCGTCTCGGGCGGCTCCGCCAGCGCCACGACCTGCCGCGCCAGTTCGGCGGGGGTAAATCGATCCTGCGCGATGGCGCACGCGCCGCCGGCCACGACCATTTCGCGCGCGTTGGCGGTCTGGTGATCGTCGGTGGCGATGCCCAGGGGCACGAGAATGGCAGGGCGGCCGACGGCGGTGAGTTCGGCGATGGTGGACGCACCCGCGCGGCCGATGAACAGATGCGCGTTGGCCAATCGCTGCGCCATATCCTCGAAATAAGTGCCCAGTTCAGCCGGGATGCCGTGCGCGGTATAGCGGGTGCGGACGGCGTCGATGTCTTCGGGGCGGCATTGCTGGGTGACTTGCAGGCGGGCAAGCAGTGCCGACGGGAGCAGGGCGAGGCCGTCCGGCACGATTTCAGAGAGAATGCGCGCGCCCTGGCTGCCGCCGGTGACGAGAATCCTGAGCGGGCTGTCGGGGGTGATCGGCGGGAATGGATATTCGCGCAGTTTGAGGACGTCGCTGCGTACCGGGTTGCCGACCAGATGGACTTTGCCGCTGAGCTTGTCGGCAAGGCGGTCGACGCGAGCGTAAGCGGTGGCGATGGCGTTGACGCGGGTGGCGAGGAAGCGGTTGACCCGGCCGAGCACCGCGTTCTGTTCGTGGATGATGCTGGGGATGCCCATGCCTTGCGCGGCGAGCAGCGCGGGCAGCGCAGGGTAGCCGCCGAAGCCGATCACGGCGGCGGGCTGGAAGCGCTCGAACAGCCCGCGCGCCATGTTGCGACCGGCGTGGATGGCCAACAGCGCCTTGAGCCAGCCCAGCGGATTGCCTCCCTCCAGCCGCCCTGCAGGAATGGTGTGTGCGGACAATGTGGCCGGCTTGCCGGGGATCGCCGCGCCGCGTTGATCGGTCACCAGTTCGACCTGATGCCCGCGCCGCCCCAGTTCGGCAGCGAGCGCAAAGGCGGGGATCAGATGGCCCCCGGTGCCCCCGGCCGCGAGCACGTAATGACGCGTCACCTTTGTCATTTGGCGGGGGCTCGGGGCTGGATCTTCGAGCCGCTTGGCCCCTTGCGCGCGAACGGATCGCGCGAGAGGAAGGGATTGCGGCGGGTGATAGCGAGCAGGAAGCCGACGCCGAGACAGAGGGCGATGGTCGATGAGCCGCCGTAGGAGATCAGCGGCAGCGTCATGCCCTTCGACGGGAACAGCTGCAGATTGACCAGGATATTGATGAACGCCTGCCCGCCCAGCTGCGCGACCAGCCCGGTCGCGGCGAGCACGGTGAACAGATCTTCTTCATTCACCAGCCGGATCAGCACGCGGAAGATAATCGCGAAATAGAGCAGCACGATCACCGCGCAGGCGATCAGCCCGCCTTCCTCGCCAATCACCGAGAAGATATAGTCGGTATGGGCCTCGGGCAGGCTGAGCTTGTGCGTGCCGAGCCACAGCCCGGTCCCGGTCCAGCCGCCGGCCAGCAGGGTGTGCTTGGCGATATCGACCTGGTCGTACGCGGTGCCGCCGCCGAGGAAGGCGTCGATGCGGTGCCGGGCGTTGCCGTAGAACATGTAGGCCGCCGCCAGCCCGAACACGCCCGCGCCGCAGGCCATGCCGACCCGGCGCACCGACAGGCCCGACTGGAACATCATCACGAACCACACGCCGACGAACAGCACGGTCGAGCCGAAATCGGGCTGCGCCATCAGCAGCGCACCGACAATGACCATGATCCCGGTCGCCACCGCCATCACCGGCAGGCGCGGGTCGCGTAGCCGCCATGACAGGATCCAGGCCAGGACGATGGCGAAGGCGGGCTTCATGAATTCGGAAGGCTGAAGCGAGACACCCAGGTTCAGCCAGCGTTTCGCGCCGTTGACCGAGGTGCCGACCACCGGCACCAGCATCAGCGCGGCCAGCATCGCGAAGCCCAGCACGATCCCCGCGCGCCGGGCACGATCGCGCGGCAGCAGCGAGGCCAGGAACATGGTGATCAGCCCGAGCAGCTGCCAGCGCAGGTGGAGCATCAGGAAATGCATGTCGTCGAGCCGGACATGCGCGGTCGACAGCCGCTGCGCGCTGGCCGGCGACGCCACCGCGACCGCCAGCGTGCCGATCGTCATCAGCACCAACACCAGCGCCAGCAGCACGCGATCGATCTCGCGCCACCAGATCGCCAGGTCGCTGCGCCGGGTTCGCTTGATATGCGGGGCGCTGTCGCCTGGCGCGCGGCTGGCGCCGGGGATGAACGGCGGGGTCGTGGCCATCAGTGCAATTTTCCCCCAAGACTGGACGCAGTGACGATGTCGCCTTCGGTCAGAGCCGCGACGATCTGGCGAAAGGCGAGGCCGCGCGCTTCGAAGTCGCGAAACTGATCGAAGCTGGCGCAGGCCGGCGACAGCAGCACGACATCGCCCGGCCGCGCGGCGGCAATGGCCTGGCGAATGGCTTCGACCAGCATTTCGCTGCGCTGGACCGGCATTCGCGGCGCCAGAATCTCTGCGAAGCGCGGTCCGGCGTCGCCGATGGTATAGGCAGCAGCGACGTGGCGGAAGAACGGCGCGCATTCATCGAGATTATCGCCCTTGGGCAATCCGCCGACGATCCAGTGAATCCGGGGATGCTGGCGATCGGGTGGGAATGCCGCCAGCGCCGGAGCGGTCGAGGCGGGGTTGGTGGCCTTGCTGTCGTTGATGAACAGCACGCCGTTCGCTTCGGCGACTCGTTCCATGCGGTGCGGCAGGCCGCGAAAGCTTTTCAGGCCGGCGGCGATCGCACGCTCGCTTACGCCCAGGTGGCGGACGGCAGCGACGGCTGCGGCGGCGTTTGCGCGGTTGTGCGGGCCGTGCAGCGAGGGCCATTCGGCCTGGTCGCCGGGCAGGTCGATCGCGTCGATGAACAGGAACGGCTGGCCTTCGGGGGCGTAGCGCAACACGTCGTCGTCCATTTCGGCGTGGTAATCGACGATGGCGAGATGAGGGT
>CAXTOI010000237.1:0-5706 GCA_964245645.1 uncultured Novosphingobium sp.
CCCGAGATAAAGCTTCGTCCTTCTCCGCGCCGCGGCGGGAGAGGTTGGAGGTGGGGGCGTGGTGCGTATGCACCGCGTCCCACCTAGCGCCGATGCCCCCACCCAACCTCCCCCCGACGGGGGAGTAAAGCAATCACAAGGTCTTCAGATATTCGATCAACGCGCGTTTGTCGGCGTCGCTCAGCACCGGCTCGGTGCCAAAGCTGCGCTCATCCGGGCTGAGACCGTCCTGCTGGTTGAACCATTGCGTGCCGAAGTAATGCCCGCGATTGACCATAAAATCAGGGCATTTCGACAAGCTCATCAGCGGCGCGCGCAAGGGTGCAAAATGCGCCAGCAGAGCCGCGTCGTCCGCACCTTGTGGTACGGTCAGCAACGCCAGCTTGAGCCGGGCCAGCAGCTTCACCACCGTCGAATAATGCTGGACGATTACCGCGGGCGTCGAACTTTCCGCCAGCGGCTGCAGCGAGGCGAGCAGATCGACCGGCATGCCCTTGGGGATCGGCCCGAGCCGGATATCGCCGTTCGCGTCCAGCAGCGATTGCAAAGCCTTCTGCCCTTCGGCATCGAGCGGGCCTGGCAGTTGCGGCAGGAAGCTCTTGGGAATGATGATGTAGCTGCGCTGGGTAGTGCGGTCGATCACGCCCCAGGCGTTCGCCACGATCGGGTCATGATTGCGCTTTTCCGGCCACAGCATCATCGCGATGGCGGCGTCGAATGCCTGCATCCGGCCAGCCACCGATGGGTTGCCGTTGAACGGACCGACGCTGTTGTTCTGCAGGAACGGCGCAGTGGACCATAGCGAGATGAGCGAAGGCGGCCGCGTGTAGCCGCGTCCGCCGGCGGGCAAGCGGTAAGCGGTCAACTTGCCCGAGAACGGATCCTGATACGTCGCAACCCCGACCGACGGCAGCGTCTTGTAGCTTTCGGATGAGAAATTGTCCCAGATGTTGCCCCGTAATGCATTGGTCGCGAGCGGGCTGCACAGATTGGTGCGCAGCAGCGTTACCGGGACTCGCGCATCGGTGCTGAAGTAATTGCCGGTGGCGAAATCGGGCTTCGCCGCGATCGCGCGCATCTGCGACTGGAATGCCGGGCTCTGCGTCCAATGCCACCAGGCGCGAAACCGGCTCAAATAATTCGGCCCGGCGCTGTCGATCAGGCTGGCGCCCGCCGGCGCATCGGGCTGCTTGCTCGAATGGCAACGCGCGCAGGTGGTGGCGAAAACATCGCGGCCATGCGCCAGCAGCGTGCCGTCCCTGCTCAGATAGGCTGCGCCGCCCGGTGCTGCGCTCAGATAATCGGGTTTTGCCGCCTTGAGGAAGAATGCCGCCGTGTTCACCGTCCCCGCCTCGGTCGCGCGCCAATAGGCGGAATTCCTGTTGGCCACGGCAATCTGGATCGGGCTGATCGGCTTGCCGCCCACCACCGGATTGAAATGCTTCAGCCACTCTTCGCTATAGAGCCCGATATTGAGATAGACGCGGTTCAGCGCCCCCAGCGCGCCGACCGAATCCGAGCCGTCCTTCAGCACATGCGGCGTCCACACCTGATCGGGCGCCTTGAAGAAGCTGCTCAGCGGGCCGCTCGGGAAAAACCTGTTGAACTGCACGTTGTTCGCGCCGCCGCCCGCCAGCGATTCATGCCCGATTGCCTTGGCCATGGCCAGCCGGTCGTCCAGGCTGTAGATCGCGTTCATCGTGCGCGGATTGTTGATATTGTCGGTCGATACCAGCGAAGTATCCATCGACCCCGGCCGGAAGGTCTTGACCAGCTGGTACATGTAATTGCTCTCGTCCGGCTTCCAGAAGAACAGCCGATCGACCCACATATATTGCGCACCTACCGTGGAGTTCAACTCGGCAAAGGTAGGGTTCTCAGGGTCCTTGGGCGGATGGATCGGGCTGGGGCCGACATGGCAGAAGCCGCAGCTCATGCCGACGCGATACGGCCGCACCAGGTTCTTGTTCTGATAATAGGCGGGATCGCTGTAATAGCGCTTGCCGTCCCATGCCTGCTTTGCCGCCGCATCGAAAGCCGGATTGGGAAACAGCCGCAACCCCATGATGCCGGAGGGTTCGCCGTAATAGGACCCCACCGGCACCGTCTGACCCCGCGCGCCGATCCTCACCCCGGGATAGCGCTTTTCGTCGGCGAACGGATCGGGCGCGCAAGCCGCGCTGCGCTGGTCGCGCCACAGCCCATACTGATCGGGCTGCGTGGGCGGGGTAAAGCACGGCTCGTTGACCAGGCCGAGTTGGCGCCAGCGATTCAACCGACGATTCGGGCCGGCGGGATCGGGGGCGATGATCTTCAGCAGGTCAAACGCGCCGAAGGTCGGTCGCGACATCGTGTCCCAGAAGCGGTCGTTGCCGCCGGTCCACACCAGCCACATATTGCGCCCCTGCACTTCGGCAGTGGTCAGCGCGAGGCCATTGTCCATGTCATGAAAGTAGTTGTCGGCGGCATGCTTGAAGTGATCGTCGGACAGACCGGCGCGAACTGCCTCGTCCTTGGCGCCTTCGTACTTCGGAGCGCAAGCTTGCTTGCACCCGGCCATTGCCAAAAGAGCAACAGGCAGAACGAGGCCTAAGAGCTTCTTCATTGCCATGTCTCCCCCCCAGCCAGCATCTCAATCCGCTCCGCTCGCGTCAACGATAAATCCTGACGCAATTATTGTCTTGTTGTTTTACGTCACCGTCCCCCATGGGAGCCTACATACCCCGCCTGTCGGCTTCGACAAGTTCAGGCCGGGCGGGGGATCTGTCCGCCTTGCTATTCAGGGCGCAATTTCTTCGCCATTCCAGGCGAAGATGCGGCCGGTCTGAGCGGCGCTCAATCCGCCCAGCACAGCGAGCAGCTTCTGCGCCGAGAATGCCGGCGTGAACAGGGTGCCAGATGCAACACGGCCTTGGAACGGCTGGCTGAGCGCGGTATCGACGGTCCCTGGATGCAGCGCGACGCAGATCGCCTGCGGCCTCGTCCGGGCGATTTCGATCGCGGCACATTTGACGATCATATCGAGCGCGGCCTTCGAGGCACGATAGCCGTACCAGCCGCCGCTGCGATTGTCCGAGATGCTGCCGACCCGCGCCGACAATATGCCGATCACGGCGCGCCGGTCCCTGGCCAGCAGCGGCGCGAACTGCTTGAGCACCAGCGCCGGGCCGATCGTATTGACCGCGAAAATCCGGGCCAGCGCGAGCGCATCGAGCGACCGCAGCGATTTTTCGGGCATGCGTCCGGCTTCATGCAACATGCCGGTGGCGACGATCAACAGATCGATCGGCCGACCGATAGCGGCAGCCGCTGCGGCGATGCTGTCCTCGCTGGTGACATCTATGACGCCGGTGTGGACGCGATCATTCGCCGGGTCCGGAGCTCGCGACAAGGCATGGACCGTGGCGAACGCGCCCGACATCACCAGCGCCGCAACCAGCGCCGCGCCGATCCCGCCGCCTGCGCCGATCACCACCGCCGATCCTACCACCCGGTGCTGCCCGGCACGCCCTTGAATGGTCCGGCGACCGCGCTGGTGATCCATCCGCCGTAGAAGCCGCCGGGCTGGGCGATGACCAGTTCGCCATCGACTCGGCACTCATCGAACGGGGCTGCATAAAAGGCGATGTGATCGCGCAACAGCGCAAAACCCGGCGTCGGCTGCGCATAGCTCCAGCCGGCGCCGGGCAGCACTTCATCGCCGACTATCACATCCCAATAGCTGGCGGCGCCTTTCCACTCGCACCAGCTTCTCCCTGCCGTCGCGCGCAACGCGCCGGGTAAGATGTCAGCCGGCGGGATATAATAGCTTGGCGGGTGACTGGTCTCCAGGGTGCGCACGCCCGCCCGGCTATCGGCGATCGTCATCCCATGATGGATGATGACGATACGCGCCGAACATGCTTCGGCGATAGCCGGGCGCGGATAGGACCAGACGCTTTCCTGCCCCGGCGCAACCGCGTCCGGGCGCGGATGCGCTGGCTTCAAAACGACGCCTCGTCCATCGCCATCAGCGAAGCTTTGCCCGACTTGATCGTCAGGTAACACGCTGCCGTCTGTGGGAGGATGCGATCGAAGAAGAACCGCGCCGTATTGATCTTGGCCTGGTAGAACTCCGCATCACCGTCTGCTGCAGCCAGATGCTGCGCAGCAATGCGGGCACCTTTGGCGAAGCAATAGGCGATGGCGGTGAGCCCCAACTGGCGCAGATAATCGGTCGCCGCGGCGCCCGCTTCCTCCGGATCCTTCAACCCGCGCTGCGCGATCAACGACGTGCTGCCCTGCAAAGCCTCGAACGCGCGCTTCAGGCCGGTGACGAAAGGTGCGATGGTCGCATCCGCTTCATGTTCCTCGATGAAATTGGCGATCGGGTGGAACAGGCTGCGCAGATAACGCCCCATATGCGCGGGCAGCTTGCGACCGACCAGATCGAGCGCCTGGATGCCATTGGTGCCTTCATAGATCATCGCGATCCGGGCATCGCGCATATATTGCTCGACCCCGCTCTCGGTAATGAAGCCATGGCCGCCATAGGTCTGCACCGCCAGGCTGGCGCTTTCCAGCCCCAGATCGGTGAACAGCGCCTTCACCACCGGCGTCATCAGCGCCACGAAATCGGCCGCTCGCTCGCGGGCCTCGGGATCGGCGGCGTGCCGCTCGGCGTCGAGCGCGCGGCTGATCCAGCCCGACAGCGCGCGGCAACCTTCGTTATAGGCGCGCATCGTCATCAGCATGCGGCGCACGTCGGGGTGGACGATGATCGGGTCGGCGGCTTTGTCAGCATGCTTGGCACCCGACAGCGCGCGCCCCTGCAAGCGATCCTTGGCGTAATAGACCGCCGATTGATACGCCGCCTCGCCGATGCCCAGCCCCTGGATGCCGACGCCGACCCGTTCGGCGTTCATCATCGTGAACATCGCTTCGAGGCCGCGGTTGGGCTCGCCGACCAGCCAGCCCTCGGATCCATCGTAGAGGATCTGGCACGTTGCCGAGGCCTTGATCCCCATCTTGTGCTCGATCGCGGGGCAGGACACGCCATTGGCCTTGCCTGGATTGCCGTTGGCATCGGGCAGCCGCTTCGGCACCAGGAACAGGCTGATGCCCTTGACGCCCTTGGGTGCGTCGGGCAGCCGGGCCAGCACGAGGTGGACGATGTTCTCGGTTAGATCATGTTCGCCCGCCGAAATGAAGATCTTCGAACCCGACACCTTGTAACGCTGGCCTAACTCATCCTCGCCCATCGGCTCGGCCTTGCTGCGCAGCAAGCCCAGGTCGGTGCCGCAATGCGCCTCGGTCAGCGCCATTGCGCCCGTCCACTGGCCGCTCACCATCTTGGGCAGGAATGCCGCCTTCAACGCGTCGTTGGCATAGCTGTCGAGCGCGACGATCGCCCCGCCGGTCAGCCCCGGATAGAGGCTGAACGAGACATTGGCGGCGCAGATCATTTCTTCGACCAGCTTGCCGACCGCTTCGGGCAGGCCCTGCCCGCCCCATTGCACCGGCGCGACCAGCGCATTCCAGCCGCCCTCGGTGAATTGGCGATAGGCATCGATGAAACCTGCGGGCGTGCGCACCACGCCGTTTTCGAGATGACACCCTTCTTCATCGCCCGAGCGGTTGAGCGGCAGCAGCAATTCCTTGCAGACCTACGCCGCGCCTTCCAGCACGGCGTCGGTCAGGTCCGGGGTGATATCCTCATTCCCCGGC
>CAXTOI010000238.1:0-5693 GCA_964245645.1 uncultured Novosphingobium sp.
TTCCAAGGTGCCATCGAGAGAATGACGCCCGCCGGTTCACGCACCGCCATCGCCAAGCAACCGGGCCGATCCGATGGGATTACTTCCCCCTGGATTTGCGTTGTTAGGCTCGCGGCCTCGCGCAGCATGGCCGCTGAAAGCGCAATATTGAACCGCGCCCACGCTTCGGTAGCCCCGATCTCGCCCATCATGGCATCGATGATGTCGGCCGAGCGCGCCTCAAGCGCGGTTGCCGCACTGGTAAGCGCCAATCGCCGCTCGGTCGGACCGAGGGCCGACCATACTGGGAAGGCGGCGCTCGCGGCATCAACTGCCGCGAGCGCATCGTCGGGCGAGGCCGCAGCGGCGCGAGTGGCCACAGCACCGGTGATTGGATCCGCGCGGGTGAACTGCCTACCCCCACGACGCTCGCATCCGCCAACGGAAAGCGCGACGACTATTTCAGACATATTGATGCTCCAGCTCGACCGTGGCTAGGCCGTGGTTTGGGCAGCGAAGGCCTCGATCCATTCGGCGGCCTGATCGATATCGTGCGTCTCACTCGCGTTGCCGATAACGACCTCGGTCATCACCCAGCCCTCGATCGGCGCGTCGACGAACAGATTGAACAGCCAGACGCCCCGCTCCCGTGCAAATGCTCGATTGCGCTCGCGAAGAGCCTCGCTCGTTCCAGGTAGGTGAAGCTGAAAGGCGTTCGCTTGCGGCCTTTCAGGGTTGAGGAGAAAGCGGTTGTCGAGCCGTGCTGCAAGCGCACGGGCACGAGCGACGTACTCTGGCATCTTCGGCAGATGTGTCTCCAACCCCGACAGCGCCGCTATGGCATAGGGAAACGCAGTGAAGAGGTCGCCGCCAAACCGGCTTTTCCAGGGGAGAAGCGAGGCAATGTAGGGGTCCGAACCCGCGACGACGGCCCCTCCCAAGCCGCCTAGTCCTTTGTAGAAGGACACATACACGCTGTCTGCAAGCGCCGCGAGTTCCGCTGGCTCGACCCCGTAGCCGGCGGACGATTCCCACAATCGAGCGCCATCGATATGCAACGCGATCCCGCGCGCGCGGCAATGATCCGAGATGGCGAACAGCTCGTCAATCTGTGGCAAAAGATAGCCGGCGCGGCGCATCGGCAGTTCAACAACGACTGCCGCCAGTGGCTCGCGGATCGCGGACAAGTCCTGAAGCCGGAATGGCTTGGACCCGCCGATCCGAACGAGTTTTAACCCTGCCACTCGTTCGAGAGCGTTCTGCTCGTCGAGGTCGATGTGGCTCATCCTGGAAAGCACCACCGCATCGGCGGCAGCCCGCACTGCGTGACTTTTCAGGGCCGCGAGCTGCGCAGTAACGCCGTTGATGACGAAAAGGCCTCGTTCCTTGCCTAGTAGCGAGGCGGTGCGCGCTTCCAGCTCGGCAACGGCACCGCCCGCCCCGTAGAAGTCCGAAGCTAACGCGACCGCCGGGTGAGCCCCGAGATCCCTAAGCATCTGGTCTGGCGAAGCTGGCCGGTGGCCGCAAAGAATGTGTGGACAGCTGAGCCTCAGCTGCAGGTCTTCGTCAGTCAAACCTTATCATCCGTTTTGGTGATGCCGCCGTGATGCGCCTCCCGGCTCAACTGGAAGCGATTTTTAGAAGCTCGCGGCCGCCACGCTGACCTTGTAGCATGGCGTTGGCCATACTTTGCCGACCCTCCATCTCCGAGTGGGCGAACACGATGCGGCCGTGCGCTTTCTGGATCACGTCGACCGGGGCCAAACCACCGTCCTTGCCGTAAAAGAAGCCTGGCCGCGGCGCCGAATAAGCGTGACCCCAGCGATTGACCACGATGCCCGCGATGTCGCGCTTCGTATCGAACCCGGTTGGTCCGAAGACGTCATTCATCTGAGCGCGCATCTGTCGCTCGATGTCAGCGTAGGACCAGTTGAGAAGTTTGAAGCGTGCGGCGGCGCCCTGCGTGTCGGGATCCTGACCTCGCATAAGGATCGGGATATAGAAAGTCAGCATCAACGGCGTGTCGGGCGTGATCGTTCGCCGGTCGCTGCCCAACGCGAAATTGCGCCGCGCGGTAACGTGCCAAAAGAATCCTGAGAAGGTGCGCACCGCCGGCGATCCCAGCCGGGCCAGCCATCGCCAGTTGCGTACTGCGACATTCACCGACATCACTGGGCCATAGCGCAGACCGCTGAAGGCTTGCGTGAATTCTGGGGTAAAATCGCGGACCATGCGGCGGGTAATCCAGCCGCCGGTGGCGGCGAGCACAGCCTTCGCGCGCACTCGACGGGTCTTTCCGTCCTTGGTGTAAGTGACGATGACATACCCTGCGGTCTTAGGGTCGCCTTCATGTTCGATGCGCACAACGGTGCTTGAGCAGCGTATGCGAGCCCGGCTCCCCGACCGGTCAAGGGCTGTCAGGTCCATTGGTCCTGAAACGAGCACTTCGTCGAGTTTAGCACTTGGGGCGAAACATTCCGGCGAGACCTTACGCAGCATTGCGCGATAAATCGCAGCATTGCCGCCTGGGAAGGAGATAGCCTTGAGGGAACTATGCTGGGACGCCGATTTGGCGGGCGCGGTACCCGGCAATCCGACCAGCCCGGCAGCGCGCGCCGAGATCGCCTCGCTGCTCACGCCAAAGAGACCGACGGCGAGGTACGGATCGGTGAAGTCTATAACCTTATCACCATAGCCGAGCTTCTTGAGGAGTTCGGCGTAGGTCATGCTGTCGAGCCAGCGGTTCGCATCGGACTGCCCCGAGATGAGATCGCGACGGTTGTGGATAAAATCCGCAAGGTCGTGTCGGTCGCCGGGAGACCAGGGCGTGTTGGCGAAATCGACGGATGCCGGATTGCGCGCCCACTCCTTCGCGCCGAACCGGTAGGCTATCGGCGCTGTTGAGGTAGGAAACATCGAATCGAAATGCTCGTTCGGAAGGTCGAGCTTTTCTGCACCGCCGGCTACCGACTGTAGATCATAGGTTAGAGGAATGCCAAGCTCGCGAACATAGTCGCCATAAACCTCGTACTTTGTTCCCGCGAGCTCGGGTACGACCTGGGCAGCGCCGTTAGATCCTTGCGGGCCGACAACCCGGATGCCATCTACATCGATCTCGTTCTGCTTCGCCTCGCCGCCGGGGATCGGATGGTTCTCAAGCAGCAGCAGGCGCTGCGAGGAAGGAGCGTGTTTGAGGAATTCGTAAGCCGCTGTCAGTCCAGTAAAACCGCCGCCGACAACGACAACGTCGTAGCTTTCCTCGATCGGCAGAGCTTTGATCGCGTCATACAGTCCGTCGCGTACGCCATGAGCCGCGTCGCGCACGGGCTCGGTGTTACCGTTGGACCATTGATAGTCGCCTGTCCCGCCGGGTCCCGTCCAGGCCGATCCGGAGGGTGAATCGTTATCTTGCGGCTGTGCCGTCCGCGTGCACCCGACGAGGGCAGCCGAACCCGTTGCGGCAAGCGCTCCGTTGACGAAATCACGACGGGAGATCGGGCAGCCCATCCCCAGCGCCCCATCGCCCCCATTGCCAAAGCCGCTCGTGTCTCGCTGGTCCGGTCCCATAACTGTTCGTCCGTTTACGTGTGCGACAACCAAGGGCGGTGCGTCCGCCCAGGAGCAGGAGGACGCAGGTTGTCGACGATCACCATTGCGATCCTCCACGACGGGCGTACGCCTCTCCGATCTTATGACGCGCATCGCGCTTCGAACGACAGGCTTACTCGGGAAATGAGCATCTTTTAGACCTAATGCGATCACTGGTCGCGGGCTCATTCGGTCGAGGTGAGCCTAGAGTGCCGTTCTGGACCACCCGCGAAGGGCAGAACGCCCCGATTACGGTCGTTGCCACGACGATCCGATGATCCGGGTGGGATGTGACGATTTCGGACGCTGCCGCGTCAAGTGTTCAGGAGCGAGAGACGCGTGCGTCGTCAGCCCGCAATGCAAACGCTCGGGGCTGGGAGCGGCGGACAACGTCGATGCATGTAGCGGATCGCGCCTCTGCGCCTTTGCCGATGCTGCGTGAGTCGCTTGCATGTTACTTGTCATCGGCGCCGCGGACGCGCCGTCTCACGAAACCCTGGAGCTGCCATGTCGCTATTCGATGCCGATGTCATTTCGGAACCGCAGGACCTGCATGACCAGCGCAGCAATAACGGCACATGGTTCGGTCACCCCCGCCAGCTTGCCTGGCTTTTCTCGATCGAGGCGTGCGAGCGCTTCGGCTTCTACGGCATGCGTGGGCTGCTCGTATTGTATCTCACTTATCACTTCCTGATCGGGGAGCAGGCCAACTCAATCGTCGGCGGCTATCTCAGTCTTGTCTTTCTGACGCCCCTCGTGGGGGGCTGGCTGGCGGACCGCTATCTGGGCTCCAAACGGTCGGTGAAGTTCGGCGCGATCGTGATGGCGGCTGGCTACCTCCTGCTTTGTTTTGGAGGTCAGGCGGCCAAGCCCTTCGCGATGATCGATGGCACCCGCTACTCTGTCACCGAGACGGGCGGCGGCTCGCTGATGGATCCGGGTACCAAGGTCCAGACCATCGTCAGGAACGGGCAGAGCCTGACCATTCACGGCCTCTCGGACGGGACCATCCAGCTTCTTGCCGGTGATCGTCAGGTGGTGAAAACATTGGCCAGGGGTGAGTTCCGGGCTGATGGCGAACGCTCGCCGTTCTACATGGCTCTGATGCTGGTCGCGCTGAGCATGGTCGTGGTCGGCAACGGCTTTTTCAAACCGAATATCTCGACCATCGTTGGCTCGCTCTATGCGCCGGATGATCGCCGACGCGATGCCGGCTTCACCATCTTCTACATGGGCATCAATCTCGGATCGCTGGGAAGTCAAACGGCATGTCCTATTCTTGTCGATCATTTCGGTTGGTGGGCCGGCTTTTTGCTGGTCGCGGCAGGCATGTCGCTAAGCTGGATGTTGATTAGCTTCGACGGCGGCAGGCTCAGGGGTTATGGCGAGCCACCATCGCGAGGGGGGCCGGATCGCGCGCCGCTGATCTACCTCCTCGCGCTGCTTTCGGTACCGCTATTCGCGCTGATCCTCGCCAACGTGATGCACACGCCCAAGGCGCAGCCCGGGGCCGGCTTCGTCGGCTACATCATGGCGCAGCCGATGCTCGGCAAGGTGCTGTTTTTCACGTTCCTCACCGCCGTGATCGGCATTCCGATCTGGTCCTGGCGGGTGGGCACACGCGCCGAGGCCCAGATGATGCTCGCGGCCATCATCCTGATCGTCTTTAATGTCACATTCTGGACACTGTTCGAGCAGGGCGCTTCCTCGCTCATCCTGTTTGCCGATCGTAACACCGACCTGAACCTCTGGGGCCTGCCGGTGACCGCAGCGCAGACGCAGACGTTCAATGCGATCACCATAGTGCTGTTCGCGCCCGTGCTCGGCTGGCTGTGGCTGGCCTTGGCAAAAAGGGGCTGGGAGCCTTCGATCCAGGTGAAATTCGCACTGGCGCTGATGCTGGTCGGACTGGGCTTCGTGGCGCTTGCGGCGAGCGGGACCTTTGCCGACGGCACCTTCCGCGTTTCGTTGTGGTGGCTAGTATTGACCTATTTCCTCCACTCGATTGCCGAACTGTGCATTTCGCCCGTCGGGCTCTCGATGATCACCAAGCTGTCGATCGCGCGGTTGGTCGGCATGATGATGGGCCTCTGGTTTTTGTCGATCTCGGTGGCAGAATATTTCGC
>CAXTOI010000239.1:0-5683 GCA_964245645.1 uncultured Novosphingobium sp.
GTACCGAACTGTCCCGGGTACGGTCTCGAAGTTTGGCGTCAATCCGCCCCCACCGTCAGCCCTACGGGCTGCCACCTCCCCCAGAGGGGGAGGATTTAAGAGCAAATCTGCCTTTACCCTCGCGCTGGAAGCCCGGCCGCGCGCAGGGCCGCGTGGGCTTCGGCAATGGTATGCGTGCCGAAATGGAAGATCGAGGCGGCGAGCACGGCGCTGGCATGGCCTTCGGTGACGCCCGCCACGAGGTGCTCCAGCGTGCCGACGCCGCCGCTGGCGACGACCGGCACGCGCACGGCATCGGCGATGGCGCGGGTCAGCGTGAGGTCGTAGCCGGCCTGGGTGCCATCGCCGTCCATCGAGGTGACGAGCAGTTCGCCCGCGCCGAGATCGGCCAGCCGCACTGCGTGAGCGATAGCGTCGATGCCGGTGGCGCGGCGGCCGCCGTGGGTAAAGATTTCCCAGCCGTCGCCGCTGCGGCGGGCGTCGATGGACGCGACGACGCATTGGCTGCCGAAGCGGCTGGCGATCTCGGCGACGACTTCGGGACGCGCGACCGCGGCGCTGTTGACCGCGACCTTGTCGGCACCGGCCAGCAGCAGTTCGCGCGCGTCTTCGGCGCTGCGCACGCCGCCGCCCACGGTCAGCGGCATGAAGCAGACACCGGCGGTGCGGCTGACGACATCGAGCAGCGTGCCGCGCTGTTCGTGGCTGGCGGAAATGTCGAGGAAACACAGCTCGTCCGCACCGGCTTCGTCATAGGCGCGCGCCTGCTCGACCGGATCGCCGGCATCGCGCAGATCGACGAAATTGACCCCCTTGACCACGCGGCCATCGCGCACATCGAGGCAGGGGATGACGCGGATGCGGACGGTCATGGGGTGAGGCCTCTACCGTCGCCCCGGACGTGATCCGGGGCAGGGCTATTCTTTTTAACAGGTAGTTGCACTGAAATCCTCAATGCCGCGCTTTGTCCTGCTTCCGCTTCCGTCGCGCCGAGAGAAGCCTGATCCCGGATCAAGTCCGGGATGACGACGGGAAGAATGTCAGCGCCCATCATCACACCCTCCCCGCCATGGCAATTGCGGCTGCGAGGTCGAGCCGGCCATCATACAACGCGCGGCCGGTGATCACGCCCTCGATTCCCTCGTCGGCATGAATCTTGAGGATATGGATATCGTCCAGCCCCTTCACCCCGCCGCTGGCGATTACCGGCAGCCGCGTCGCGCGGGCAAGATCGAGCGTGGCGTCGATATTGCAGCCCTTGAGCAAGCCGTCGCGGCCGATGTCGGTGAACAGCAGCGCAGCGACGCCCGCATCCTCGAAGCGGCGGGCCATGTCGACCATTGGCATATCGGAAATTTCCGCCCAGCCTTCGGTGGCGATCATGCCGTCGCGGGCATCCACGGCGACGACGATGCCATTCGGAAACGCCTTGGCCATGTCCCTGACGAAATCGGGGTTTTTCAGCGCGGCGGTGCCGATGACGATGCGGCTCACGCCCAGTTCGAACCAGCCTTCGACCGCTGCGGCTGTGCGGATGCCGCCGCCCAGCTGGATATGGCCGGGGAAGGCCGCAAGGATACCCTCGACCGCGCTTTTGTTTTCCGCACGGCCGGCAAACGCGCCGTCGAGATCGACCACATGCAGATATTGTGCGCCGGCTGCGGCGAACGACAACGCCTGCTGCGCGGGATCGTCGCCATAGACGGTAGTGCGGGCCATATCGCCTTCGGCGAGACGCACGACCTGGCCGCCCTTGAGATCAATGGCCGGGAAGACGATCATTTACGGCTTCCACTCAAGAAAGCTGCTGAGCAGTTCCAAGCCGTAGGACTGGCTCTTTTCGGGGTGGAACTGCACGCCGATAATGTTGTCGCGCGCCACTGCCGCAACGAGGCCGCCGCCGTGGTCGGTCATTGCCGCGATATGCTGCCCGCTGTCGGGTACGAAGTGATACGAGTGCAGGAAATAGGCCTCGCCCGGCTCGATCAGCGCCGCGCCGTCGTGGTGATGCGCGGGGACGACATCGTTCCAGCCCATGTGGGGGATCTTGATCGCGGGATCGCTGACATCGATGTGGCGTACCTCGCCGGCGATCCAGCCCAGGCCCGATGTGATGCCGTGTTCGACGCCTTGATCGGCAAGCAGTTGCATGCCGACGCAGATACCCAGGAACGGCGCCGCGCCGATCATCACCCGCTCGGTCATCGCCTCGACCAGCCCGGAAATGCCGGTCAGCCCTTCGGCGCAGGCCTTGAACGAGCCGACGCCAGGCAGGACGATGCGGTCGGCGGCGCGTACTACGCTGGGATCGGCGGTGATCGTCACGCCTTCCGCGCCCGCCGCGCGCAAGGCATTGGCTACCGAATGGAGGTTGCCCGCGCCGTAATCGACCAGTGCCAGTGTCTCGGCCATGGCGCTACCCTTTCAACGAGGCGTCGGTCAGCGAGCCGGGGCCGAGCAGGCCCTTGGTCGAGGGAACGGCATTGCCCTTGCGCGGATCGAGTTCAACCGCGCTGCGCATGGCGCGCGCGAAGCCCTTGAAAACGCCTTCGATTATGTGGTGGTTGTTCGTGCCATACAATACTTCGACATGCAGCGTGATGCCCGCCGCCTGCGCGACCGAGTGGAACCAGTGCTCGAACAATTCGGTGTCCATTTCGCCCAGCCGGGGCTGAGTGAAGGCGGCTTTCCACACCAGCCAGGGGCGGCCCGAGATGTCCAGCGCGACGCGGACCAGCGCTTCGTCCATCGGCGAATAAGCGGTGCCGTAGCGGCCGATGCCGGCCTTGTCGGCCAGCGCCTGGGCGATACATTGGCCGATGGCGATGGCGCTGTCTTCGGTGGTGTGGTGCTGGTCGACGTGGAGGTCGCCGGCGATGTGGCAAGTGATGTCGATCAGCGAATGCCGCGCGAATTGTTCGATCATGTGATCGAGAAAGCCGATGCCGGTGGCCACGTCGTAAGCGCCGGTGCCGTCGAGATCGACCGCTACCGCTATGTCGGTCTCATGAGTCTTGCGAGCGATCCGGGCTGTGCGCATGGCCCGCCTATAGAAATATGGCGATAGTTGTCCAGTGCGCTGCTGGCGACGAGGCGAGCGGCGAACTGGATCAAGCGGCGCCTGCGATGGACGGACCGGGGTTAAAATCTCGCCCATCGTCCCGGTTGGCGGACTACTTGAGAATGAGCGACAAAAAGGACCTTGACCCCTTCGCCTGGCAACGCCACTTGATGCCGCATGAACGACACGTCTCCCGACAGCCTGATCCCTTACGACGAGATCGTCCAGGAAGCGCTGCGCGCCGTCGTCGGTCGAGTGCTGGGCCAGGTCGAGGTGACCGGCGGCGAGCTGCCCGGCAATCATCATTTCTATATCACCTTCAAGACCGGCGCACCGGGGGTGTCGATCCCGGCGCAACTGCGCGCGCGGTTTCCCGATGAAATGACCATCGTGCTGCAGAACAAGTTCTGGGAGCTGAAGGTGACCGACACCGGGTTTTCGGTCGGGCTGAGCTTCAACCAGATCGCCTCGAAGCTCAGCATTCCGTTTGCCGCGATCACCGCCTTTGTCGATCCGGCGGTGGATTTCGGGCTGCAGTTTCAGTCCGCCGGCGCCGATCTGGAGCCCGAGCCGCATGACGAGGCGCAGAACGACACGCCCGATCGCGACGACTCCAAGCCCGGCACGGTCAATGAAGATGGCTCGAACGTAGTGTCGGTCGATTTCGGACGGAAAAAATGAGCATGGCCAAGATCATTCCCGCCGAGAACAGTGCCCTGATGAAACTCGCGCGGGAGAATGGCCCCCGGCTGATCGAGCAGGCGATCAAGGTGCTGGTGGCGGGCGCAGTCGTGCAGGACGCGGCGACGGGTGAACCGCAAGCCCGGAAGCCATCGCTGGCCCGGCGCCTTGCCGGCGCGGCGCTGGTCAAGGTGGCTACCAGGTCGGTGCCCGGCGCGATCATCGTCAGTGGCGGGTTGATCGCCAAGGCGCTGCACGATCGCCACAAGGCCCGGCAGGCAGCGGCCCCCGAGCGGCAGCGCTGATTGCACGCTTGCCCGCTCTGCCTGTGACCACCGATACGCTGCATCGCCGGGGCCTGATGTTCATCCTGTCCTCGCCGTCGGGCACGGGCAAGACCACGCTGGCGCGCCGGCTGCTGGCGCATGATGGCCATATCGCGATGTCGGTGTCGGCTACGACGCGGCCGATGCGCCCCGGCGAAGTCGATGGCGTGGATTATCGCTTCGTGGCCAAAGCCGAATTCAAGCGCATGGTCGAGGCCGGCGAACTGCTCGAATGGGCGCAGGTGTTCGGCCATGATTACGGCACGCCCAAGGCGCAGGTGAAGGCCGGGCTGCGGACGGGGCAGGATTTCCTGTTCGATATCGACTGGCAAGGCACGCAGCAACTGTATCAGAAGCTGGAAACCGATGTCGTGCGCGTGTTCCTGCTGCCGCCAAGCATCGACGAACTCGGTCGCCGGCTGACGGGGCGCGGCACTGACAGCGCTACCACCGTCAACAGCCGCATGGCCCGAGCGCAAGTCGAGATCAGCCATTGGGACAGCTATGATTATGTCGTGGTCAACGACGATATCGACGCCTGTTTTGAAAAGGTGACGCAGATCCTGGCCGCCGAGCGCATGCGGCGCGAGCGGCAGACCGGGCTGATTCCGTTCGTGCGCGAATTGATGAAGCCCGCGATCTGAACTTACCGATCGTCGCGGCGTTTGGATAGCAACCTTGCAGAACGGAGATACCATGGCCAAGACGCCCGCCGCCAAGCCCCCTGCCCCCAAGACCGTGCAGCTGACGCTGACCGTCGATGAAGCGGAGATGCTGATCGATGCGCTGGAAGCCGACCACGAAGGCTATGTCGACGCGGTCAAGGAAGCACGCGGCAATAACAATCGCGACGATGTCGCCACTTTTTCGGAGGCGGCGACGCGCATCCAGGGCCTGATGGCAAAAATCCAGGGGCTGGTCGGGGACGATTGATCAGCTTTCGTCTTACTCGAATGCAAAAGAAAAGCAGCCCTTAGCTAAGCTCGGGACGGGCGGGGGTCGCGAAAGAGCTTCTGTTTCTCGGCAGCATGGCTAGAGGGTCGCGGCATGGCTTATGAACATGATCCTGCGCTGCTCGCGAAGGCCGAGACGCTGGTCGAGGCGCTGCCTTATCTGCAGCGCTATGCCGGCAAGACCTTCGTCGTCAAATACGGCGGGCATGCGATGGGCGACCCGGCACTGTCGCGCGAGTTTTCCGATGATGTCTTGATGCTGAAGGAGTTTGGGATCAATCCGGTGGTGGTGCATGGCGGCGGCCCGCAGATCGGGGCGATGCTGAGGAAGCTGGGGGTGGAATCGCGCTTCGTTGACGGGCTGCGGGTGACCGACAAGGCGACTGCGGAGATCGCCGAAATGGTGCTGTCAGGCGCGATCAACAAGGAGCTGGTCAGCTGGATCTCGCGCGCCGGGGGCAAGGCGATCGGGATTTCGGGCAAGGACGGCGGGCTGATCACCGCGCATAAGCTGACCCGCACGGTCATCGATCCCGACAGCAAGATCGAGGAAGCGCTCGACCTGGGCTTTGTCGGCGATCGCGATGTGAGCGACCTGACGGTGATCGACACGATCTGCGCGGCGGGAATGATACCGGTGATTGCGCCGATCGGGGTGGGGC
>CAXTOI010000240.1:0-5679 GCA_964245645.1 uncultured Novosphingobium sp.
GGGCTTGACCCGGGCTTGGGCTTCTTTCTTTGCTTGTCCGGTGCAGAAAGGCAGCTTGGCCCGGCTCAAAGCCGGGCTGACGGGAATATTTCAGGCACCCTCTGATTGATACCGCGCTTAATCAGAGCTTCCCCAAGATTCCTGCCCCGCGCTTTGTTCGCCCTGCCGGGTACCGGTCATTGCCTGCCCGGCAAGCAGTTCCCCGCCGCGCGCCACCGTGGCGGTCTTCCCTGCCACCCATACTGCGCCGTCGCGGTCCTGCACGCAGACCACCCGTCCGTCAGCGCCGACCTTGCGCCCCTGCGCCGCGACATAACGACCCTGCGCCAGCCCCGCCGCAAACAGATACGCCGCCGCCGCCGCGTTCAGGCTGCCGGTCACGGGGTCTTCCACCAGCCCGCCATGGGCATTGGCGAAGATGGCGCGCAGTTCGAAATCGGCTTCACTGCCGGGCGGGTAGGCAGCGATCAAGCCGATGTCGGTGCCCGCGGGAAGGCGCGCGTCGGGTTCGGCGGCGAGCACATCATGGACCGTGCGCAGCCGCAGCAACCGCCAGCCGGGGCCGTTATCGGCGTGGATGGCATCCACGATTGCCCGCTGCGGCACATGGCACAGCCCCGCGGCCGCCATGCGCTCCTCATCCGATAAGGGGCCGCTGCGCAGCAGGGGCGGGGCGCGGAAGGCATGCATGCCCTCGATGCGGCGAAGCTCGATCAGTCCGGCGCCGCACTCCTGCACCACCACATCGTCCCGCGCCGGCGCCCCGCCCGACTCCAGCCAGGCATGACAACTGCCCAGTGTCGGATGCCCCGCAAACGGCAGTTCGCGGCCCGGCGAGAAAATGCGCACCCGGTAATCCGCGCCGGCGGCCGAACCGGCCGGCGTCGGCGGCAGCAGGAACGTGGTTTCGGAATATCCCAGCCATCGCGTCAGCGCCTGCATCGGGGCGGTGTCGAGAGCCTCGCCGCCGCGCACCACCGCCAGCGGATTGCCCCGCAACACCTGCGCGCCAAACACATCGATGATATCCAGTTTCATGCATGCCTCCTTGCGAACCCAAGTCACACGTCGCTCGGCGCATCGCAAGTGCGGCCGATCGGTCATCGATGAAGCTTTCCTCACCGGCCCGGTTGTGCTTCGCTCAGCCGATGCAACGTCCCGCAGTTCTCATCACCGGTGGCGCCAAACGCATCGGCGCGGTTATCGCGCGGCGCTTTGCCGCGGCGGGCTGGCATGTCGTCATCCATTACGGCCGGTCGCGCGATGCCGCCGAAGCTTTGGCCGCGACATTGCCCTCGGCCGAATGCGTCAGCTGCGATCTGGCCGACAGCGATGCCGCACTGGCCATGGTGCGCGGGTTGGCGGCGCGGCTGGATGACTGGCGGGTGCTGGTCAATTGCGCTGCGGTATTCCGGTTCGACAGCGTGGGCGCGCTCGATCCCGAGGTCTACGCCGAAGCCATGGTGGTCAACGCGGCGACGCCGGCGCGAATGGCGCAGGCGTTCCTGGCGCCGCCGGAGCAGGGCGGGGCATGCGCGGCGAGCGGCAGGCGGGTGATCGACCTGCTCGACATGAAGCTGGCCAATCCCAACCCCGACTTCTTTTCCTATACCATGGCCAAGCATGCATTGGCCGCCACGGTGCGGATGCTGGCGATGGGCGTGAACGCCGCCGGTGCCGACCGGGTCTACGGGCTCGCCCCCGGCGCAATGCTGCCCAGCCACGACCAGGCGCCGCAGGAGCATGAAGCCAGCGGCCGCATGAACCTGCTGCACCGCCTGACCGATCCCGAGGAACTGGCTGAAGCCGTGTTGTTCCTAAGCCAGGGGTGGTTGGCGAGCGGCGAGACGCTGTTCGTCGATTCGGGCCAGCATCTGCTGTCGCAACCGCGCGATGTGCTCTACCTCGCCCGCGGCTGATCGCCGCATTGCGATGCGGCACCGCGCCTGTTACGCGCCGCGCCAGAGTATTTCCGACTGACGGGGAGGCGGTGCCAGCCCGCTCCGCCGCCCGGCCACCCAAGTCATTGTATAATATGGGTGGCCGGGCGGGGGAGCGGGCTGGCACCGTCTTACCCGCAAAGACCCTAATAACTCGCGCAAAGGTAGCTTCATGTCGGATATCAAAAAGGTCGTGCTCGCCTATTCGGGCGGTCTCGACACCTCGGTTATCCTGAAGTGGCTGCAGGTGACCTACGGCTGCGAGGTGATCACCTTCACCGCCGATCTCGGCCAGGGCGAAGAGCTGGAGCCCGCGCGCGCCAAGGCCAGGCTGATGGGCGTGCCTGATCGCCACATCTATATCGATGATCTGCGCGAGGAATTCGTGCGCGATTTCGTGTTCCCGATGATGCGCGCCAACGCGCGTTACGAAGGCGATTATCTGCTCGGCACCAGCATCGCGCGCCCGCTGATCTCCAAGCGGCTGATCGAGATCGCGCGCGAAGTCGGCGCCGATGCGGTCGCGCATGGCGCGACCGGCAAGGGCAATGATCAAGTGCGGTTCGAGCTGTCCGCCTATGCGCTGGAGCCGGGCATCAAGGTGATCGCACCGTGGCGCGAGTGGGACCTGACCAGCCGCACCGCGCTGATCGCCTGGGCCGAGCAGCACCAGATCCCGGTGCCCAGGGACAAGCGCGGCGAGAGCCCGTTCTCCACCGACGCCAACCTGCTGCACACCTCGTCCGAAGGCAAGGTGCTGGAGGACCCATGGCAGGAAGTGCCCGATTACGTCTACAGCCGCACCGTCAACCCCGAGGACGCGCCGGACGCGCCCGAATATATCACCGTCGATTTCGCGCATGGCGATGGCGTCGCACTCGATGGCGAAGCGATGAGCCCGGCCACGCTGCTGACCGCGCTGAACGAGCTCGGCCGCAAGCATGGCATCGGCCGGCTCGATCTGGTCGAGAACCGCTTTGTCGGCATGAAGAGCCGCGGCATGTACGAGACTCCTGGTGGCGAGATCTACGCCCGCGCGCATCGCGGCATCGAACAGATCACGCTCGATCGCGGCGCCGCGCATCTCAAGGACGAGTTGATGCCGCGCTACGCCGAGCTGATCTACAACGGCTTCTGGTTCGCCCCCGAGCGCGAGATGCTGCAGGCCGCGATCGACCACAGCCAGGCGCGGGTGACCGGCACGGTGCGGCTGAAACTGTACAAGGGCAGTGTGTCGGTGGTGGGCCGCAAATCGCCCGACAGCCTCTACTCCGAACGCCACGTCACCTTCGAAGACGACGCCGGCGCCTACGATCAGAAGGACGCGGCGGGGTTCATCAAGCTGAACGCCCTCCGCTTGCGCCTCCTGGCGCAGAGAGGCTGACCAACCACTCCATCCGTCACCCCGGCGAAGGCCGGGGTCGAGACCCACCCAGCACCACGCCACACTTGTCCACCAACAAAACCCAACCTGTGGATAACTCCCCAAAACATCGCTTGCGCGACTCACCAATGAAGCGCAGCTTTGCCTTGTCGAAATAGCTATTCAAACCACCTTTTCAACGGCTTAGTCCGGTGAATAGGCCAGAGGGGAGAGCTCGATCGGCACGGCGGCAGAGCCCGCAGCAGTATCGGAAAACACGGCTGACGTATGCAGGGCTCGTCCCGGCAGCGCAGGCGAACCGCAGATGCGGCGAGTGGCACGCTACCGTTATGACCATGACCGCTTGGTCCACGCTATGTCATGCATTGCCGCCTCGGCGGCAGGCTAAGCATAACTGGCCCAACCCGTCACGGCCATGGGACCGCCGGGCGCCGGAACCTTGCTTCTTCGGAAGACGGTTCCTCGCCTGACGGGACTCGTTGGCGTTCCGAGCCTAGTCCCACAGCCTTTATTCGTCATGCTGAACTTGGTTCAGCACCCATCTTGAACCAAGGCCTGTTTGGAGGTCTTGGCGCTTAGCGAGGACCTTGCGTCTTCAAGCGCGATCAAGCTGTCATAGCCACATACGATCTTGATAATAGTTGATAACGCGTTATCACTCCTGACGGCAGGAGCACGATGATGATCAGCGCAGATCTGGGACCGCAACTTGAGGCCTTCGTAACGAGGCTCGTCGAGGTCGGGCGGTACAATTCCAAGAGCGAAGTATTGCGCGAAGGTGTGCGCGTGATCCAGGAACGTGAAGCCCGGCTGGCCGCGCTCGATGCCTCGATTGCCCGCGGTGTCGCAGATGCGGACGGCGGCCGGACCAAATCGGTAACCGAAGTGTTCGATCGGCTGGAGGCGAAATATGCAGCGATCGGTCATAGCGCGGAGTGAGGATCGAGATTTCGGCCGAAGCTGAGCAGGATATGGAAGCAATCGGCGATCATATTGGTCGTGATAATCCGGCGCGCGCCCTCAGCTTTCTGCGCGAACTTCGGGGGAAAATTAGTGCTCTGGCAGAGCTGCCGAATGGTTTTCCGCTGGTCGGCCGCTATCAAAACCTTGACATCCGACGCCGGGTTCACGGCAACTATCTGATTTTCTATCGCGTCGAATCTCATCGTATCGTCGTGCTGCACGTCCTCCATGGAGCAATGGATTACGCTTCCATTCTGTTTGCGTCAGATGATGGGCTAGAATAAACCAACGCCTGCAGAACCTGGACTCGGACGCCGCGGCAATCCCTCGCCGCCTGCGCCTTTCACTTGGCGTTCACCTGGGGGCTGGTTATAGGCCGGGCATGCTCCACACCCATTTCCCCGTATCGCGGCTCAGAATCGCCCTGCTCGTTCCTGTTGCCGGGGCGCTGGCCCTGGCCGGTTGTGCCGGCAAGGGCGATAAGCCGAAAGACACCGCCTATGTCGCGCATGATGTCGATTCGCTGTACATCGCCGCCAAGAAGCGGCTCGATCAGGGCGATGCCCGCGATGCCGCGGCCTTGTTTGATGAAGTGGAACGCCAGCATCCCTATTCGCCGTGGGCCCGCCGCGCCGAGTTGATGAGCGCCTATTCCTATTATGCGGCGCGCGATTACACCAAGTCGATCCAGTCGTCGCAGCGCTTCCTGGGGATTCACCCCGGCAACAAGGATGCCGCCTACGCCTATTACCTGGTCGCCTTGTGCTATTACGAGCAGATCAGCGATGTCGAGCGCGACCAGAAGGATACTCAGCAGGCGCTGAGCGCGCTGAACGATGTGGTGCGGCGCTTCCCCGATACGCGCTTTGCCGTGGATGCCCGGCTCAAGATCGATCTGGTGAACGATCATCTCGCCGGCAAGGAAATGGACATCGGCCGCTTTTACGAGCGATCGGGCAAATGGCTGGCCGCGCAGATCCGCTTCCGCAATGTGATCACGACTTATCAGACCACCGGTCATATCCAGGAGGCGCTGTTTCGCCTGGTCGAGACCAATCTGGCACTCGGTATCCCCGAGGAGGCGGAGAAGAACGCCGCGGTGCTGGGCACCAATTATCCCGGCAGCCTGTGGTACAAGAAGGCGTTCAAGCTGATGAACAGATTCGCCCCCGGTACGCACGTGGAATAGCAGCGAGGCTGCGCCGAAACGGTGCAATCGCGCAATTCATCTACTCGCACGATTGACTTTGCCGCTCGGCGCGAGCGATAGATGCCGGGCTCGATCCGAGCGCGCCATTTTTTGCCACCCGGCTTGAAATATCCTTTGGTACTGCCGTGCTTTCGCAGAAGACTCGTTATACGATCCGCGCGTTTCAGCATCTCGCTAACTAC
>CAXTOI010000241.1:0-3744 GCA_964245645.1 uncultured Novosphingobium sp.
AATCTCGACGAAGGATGGCAGCGGGGCGAGGCTGCTCACCAGGCAACTCCGGTCGAAGGGGGGGAAGCGCCTGCGGGAACGCCCCGAAGCGCATTCGGCTCCGGTTGCTTGGCCGCCGCCGGAGCCGTCGCGAGGTCCGCCAGCCTGCGTTCGTCGACCGCGATGCCCAGGCCCGGCCCGGCAAGCACCTTCGGCCGGCCCGCGAGCGGCAGCGGCTGGCCAACCACATCGTCGGCCAGATAAGCCGCAGTCAGGCTGACGCCCCAGCGCGGCTGAGTGACCGCGCTGGCGACGTGCAGCGTTGCGGCATTGGCGATGCTGGTCTCGCCGACCTTGCCCGAGAGGTTGACCGCCAGGCTCAAGCTTCCGGCAAGCGCGGCGGCGTCGCGCAGCGCGCCAATGCCCCCCGCCTTCAACAATTTGAGCGCCACGCCCGCTGCCTGGCTGTCGGTGGCGCATCGGATGATATCGGCCGGATAGCGGATCGCTTCATCGGCTCCGAGCGGAACGGCGACTTCCATGGCGAGCCGCGCCGCCTGCACCGGCTGGTCGGGCGGCAGCGGTTGTTCGATGAACAGCAGCGGCACATCGTGCAGCGCATCGCAGAAGGCGCGCGCCTCGTCCGCTGTCCAGCCGCCATTGGCATCCACCGCAATGGCTGCCGCGCCGCCAATCGCCTCGGCAGCGGTGCGGATCAGGGCGGTTTCCTCCGCCACGGGCGCATTGGCGACCTTGAACTTGATCAGCCGGACCCCTTCAGCCAGCCGTTCGCGGCACTCCGCAATCCAGTCGCCGACGCCGAAATCGATCAGCGCGATCATCGGCGCGTCCAGCGTTTCGCTGCCGCCCAGCAGCCGCGACAGCGAGATTCCGAGCGAGCGGGCGACCACATCGTGCAGCGCCATGTCGACCGCCGCCCGCGCCGATGTCGCCGCCGGCGCAAGCGCGGCCATGATCTCGGACAATCGCCGCAAGTCGCGCGCATCCTCGCCGACGAGCCGCGCCTCGATCGCGTCCAGCGCGGCACCGATGCTGGCGGCGGTCTCGCCGGTCAGCTGCGTCGCGACATTGGCCTCGCCCCAGCCCGGCTCTCGCCCGGTGGTGACCAGCCGCACTACGATCGTATCCGATGTCGCGATCGTTCGCCCCGCCATCCGCATGGGATGGCGCAGCGGGATCGTGATCGCAAACCGGTCGAGGCGGATGATCTGCATGCGCCGCGTCAGCCCTGCTTGGCGGCTTCCGGCGAGGCGTCCAGCCCGGCCAGATATTCGTCGACCACCGCCTTGTTGCGCAGGCGGAACTGGTTGAAATCGGGGCGGCGCTTTTCGCGGAAGGCGTTCATCCCCTCCATGGCTTCGTCCGAGCCCCAGACATGCGCAAGCAGCTCAACGCCGGCCGTCCAGGAAGCGTAGAGATTGTCCGATTCATGATTGAGCGAGCGCTTGGTCATCCGGATCGTCTGACTGCTGTGCCCTTTGATGGTCTCGCACAATTCCAGCGTCTTGGCCCTGAGCTGGCCCTGCGGAACCGCGTGATTGGCGAGCCCGAGCTGGACCGCTTCCGCTGCAGCAAGCCGGCGCGCGCAGAAGATCATCTCGCGCGCGATCCGTTCCCCGACGATACGGGGCAGATATTGCGTCGCGCCCACCGTCGGGCAGGCACCGACCTTGGCGCCCGTCTGCCCGAACACGGCGTTGTCCGAGGCGACGACGATGTCGCACCACAAGGCAAGTTCGTTGCCGCCGCCCATGCACCAGCCGTTGACCATCGCGATCACCGGGATGGTCAGGTTGCGGATGGTCATCGCGCAGCCCTGCATGCGGTCGTTCCAGTGGCTGGCGTTGACCCAGTTCAGCCGCATCATCGATCCGAAATCGCCGCCCGAGCAGAACGCCTCGTCGCCGGCCCCGGTGATTACCGCGCAGGCGATCGTGGGGTCGTTGCGCGTCGTGCGCAGGGCATGGACGATCTCGTCCAGCGTCAGCTCGCGGATCGCGTTCAGCACATGCGGCCGATCGATGGTGATCCAGATGATCTGGTCGATCACCTCGACCACGATGTCGGTGTAGCTGCCGTCGGTCGCGGCCAGGCTGGGGCGTTGCGTGTCTTGCTGGGCATGCATGTCGGGGGTCCCGTTCATTTGGTGGAAAAGGTCAGCCGGCGGTCGTGGCCGGCGGGTAGGCCTTCGGTCAGCGCCGCCAGGATCCAGTCGGCGATGGCGGGGTAGATGTCGGCGGCCACCTCGCCCATCGGGTGGAACACGTCCTCGTACAGCCACAGCTCCTTGGGGCAGCTCAGGCTGTCGATGAACGCGCGGATGTCCTCGGGCGGGCACAATTCGTCCATGTCGCCGCCGACCAGCAGGTACGGCACGGCCAGCTCGGCGCTGACGCGCGTGAAATTCGCATGCATCTCGCCGGCCAGCGCATCGAAGGCGGCCTCGTCATAGACGTTGGTCATGTACATGTGGATGCGCTTGAAGTTGGGCTGCGCTTGTTCGAAGATCACATCGAGCGGGCCGACGCACGGCATCTGCCCCGCCACCGCCTTGACGCGCTGGTCGTGCGAGCCGATCTCGACGCCATAGCGCGTCCCCATGCTCGTGCCGAACACCGCGATCCGGTCCGCATCGACATCGTCGCGCGTCACCAGATAGTCGATCGCGGCGCTGCCCGCGCGGGCATAATTGCCCAGCGACAGCCACACGCCGTTGATGTTGCTTTCGCCTTGTCCGGGTCCGTCGATGACCAGCACGTTCATGCCGCGGCGGGCGAACTCGTTGTTGAACGGGTTCGGGAAATCCTCCTTGGTGGCGTCCATACCGGGCAGGTAGAGCACGGTGGGATGCGGGCCGTCGCCGGGCGCCTTGTGGAACAGGCCGGTGATGCTCTGACCGCCATCGATGGCGATGCAGTGACGCGAGACGGCGCCATCGAGCAGTTCGATCAGCCGATCGTAGCAGCGCAGCTCGGCCGCGTGGTTGGCCATCTTGACCGGATGGCCATGGGCCGGGATCAGGTGCTGCGCCCGCCCCCAGTAAAGTGCGGCGCGATGATAATGCTGGCTGGCGGTAACCCGGCGTCCCTGGTCGTAGGCAGCTTCCGCGAGCGCCTCCTGTGCCCGCGCGACACGCGCCCATTCGCGGGGCAGCGCCCGCCGGCCCGACAGGCGGGAGAAGACGCGTTCGATGTCGGGCTGCTTGAAGCCGCGTTCCAGCCGCACCCCCAGGATGCCGGGATGCAGCACATCCTCATTGTCGGTAAGCTTGATGAAATTGTCGAACACCCAGTTCTGGCCGGCGCGCGGCTGCTGGCGCCGCATGGGCGCGGGCGGCAGGTCGGGGAAAGCATTCACGGGTGGTCTCCTGGTTGCAGCACGGCGTCCGCGCCGGGGGCGCGTTCGCGGGCCGGCTTGATGCGCGGTGCGGCGCGTAGCGCGTCGATCGCGTCGGGATTGAGCAGCGAGCCGAGATCGCCCGGCGGGTCGCCGAGCAGCGCGGCACGGACCACGCGCCGCATGATCTTCTGATTGCGGGTGCGCGGCAGCATCTCCACGAACGCGAAGAACGACGGCCGGAACGGCGCGCCCGCCGAAGCGCCGAGCAGGTTGGCCAGCTTCGCCGCCGTGATTTCCGGCGAAGCTGCGCCGTCGGCGAGCACCGCCGCGCAGGCGAGCGCCGCGCCGGCGATCGGATCGGGCACGCCGACGATCGCCGCTTCGACGAGCAACCCGCTTTCGACC
>CAXTOI010000241.1:3754-5661 GCA_964245645.1 uncultured Novosphingobium sp.
ACCAGGATCGATTCGAGCTCGGCAGGGCCGGTCCGCTTGCCGGCGATCTTGATGGTGTCGTCCGAGCGGCCAAGCAGGAACCATAGCCCATCCGCGTCGCGGCGCGCGTAATCGCCTTGCACCCAGCAGCCGGGGATGGCGGTCCAATAGCTTTCGATGAACCGCTCCGGCGCGCGCCAGAGGCCGCGGGTGATGCCGATCGAAGGAGAGCGCAGGACGAGTTCGCCCGCCTCGCCCACGCCGAGCGAGCGGCCATCGCCGGCAACGATGTCGGCGCCGATGCCCGGAACCGGGCCGCCGAAGGCGCAGGGCCGAAGCGGATCGTGCAATGTACCGATCAGGATGGCGCCGCCGATCTCGGTGCCGCCGGCGTAGTTCAGGATCGGAATGCGCGTCCGGCAGACATGGCGAAAGAACCACAGCCACGCATCCTCGTTCCAAGGCTCGCCGCTCGACACGGTCAAGCGGAGCGTCGAAAGATCGTAGGAAGAGATCACCTCCGCGCCGAAGCGCATCATCTGGCGCACCACGGTCGGCACGATCCCACAGATCGTCACCTGGTGGTCCTGGATGAGCCGGCCGATGCGCCCGGGCACCGGCCAGTCGGGCGTACCCTCGGCAATCACCAGCGTCGCGCCGGCAAGCAGGGTGCCAATGATCGACTTGGGGCCGATCACCCAGCCCATGTCGCTCATCCACAGCAACCGGTCGTCGGCCTTGAGATCGAGGCACAGCAGCACGTCGAGCGCGTTCTTGCCCATCAGGCCGCAATGGGTGTGGACTGTGCCCTTGGGCGCGCCCGAGGTGCCCGAAGTATAGACCAGCATCGCCGGTGCTTCGGCGTCGAGGATGGTCGCGGGGCGGATCGTCGGCATCTGCTCCAAGCGCGCCCAATCGACATCGCGGCCATCGCGCAGCGGGGTACGCTGCCCGCGGGTGAGCACGATCACCGTGTCGAGCTGGGCCCCCAGCGAAGCAGCCTCATCGATCACCGGCTTCATCGGCGCGGGCGAGCCGCGCCGAAAAGCGACGCTGACCGTCACCACCACGCGCGCACCCGCTGCCTTCAGCCGGTCGGCGACCGACGCCGGCCCGTAGCCCGAGAACAGCGGCAGCACGATCGCGCCCACCCGGATCACCGCCATGAAGGCCACCACCGCTTCCGGCACCATCGGCATGAACAGGCCGACCACGTCTCCGGGCTTGACTCCGCGCGTATCCAGCAGCGCAGCAAAGCGCTGCACCTGTTCGTCGAAATCAGCGTAGGTCACCGACTTGGCAGCGCCGTCCTCGCCGCTCCACACGAGCGCGGCCTTGTCGCCGGCGATCCGCCCGCGATGGCGATCGATGCACGCCAGCGACAGGTTGGTGCGGCCGCCCACGCACCAGCGGGGCCGCTCGATGCCGTCCTCCAGCCACAGAATTTGCTGGTAAGGCTGGTCGAACGGCAGATCGAAGTGCCGGAACACTGCATCCCAAAGCCATGCCGGATCGGCATCCGCCCTCGCTCGCAGCGCGGGCAGGTCGGGCAAGCCATGCTCGGCGAGGAACGCCGCCAGCCGGCTCGTCTCCTTGACCGCCTCGCTTGCTTCCCAGGAATACTGCTGCGCCATTCGCTCGCCCGTTGCGCGCCTGTTTCGAAGCGCTTGGTAGGGCCAGGGTAGCCAGGCGACCGCGAACGGGAATGATCTAATTTCGCATAAATTCTATGCCGCGTTCGGACGATCCGCCGGCGGGTCTGATTGGTTAAAGAAAGGTAATAGATAAGTCTTGGGGGCTTTTTGCCCCCAAACCCCCCGATGTTTTGGTATCGCAAACGCGCTGGGCTACCTCTTGGCGCCGCAGACTTTATGGGATCGTGTCCCGGCGTGTGGTGTAGGTTCCGGCGGTAGCGCTGCTGGCCGGAC
>CAXTOI010000242.1:0-1293 GCA_964245645.1 uncultured Novosphingobium sp.
TACAAGAAATCGGCCCGCGTCGTCGGCGATGTCATCGGCAAGTACCATCCGCATGGCGACCAGTCGGTGTACGACGCCATGGTCCGCCTGGCGCAGGATTTTTCGCTGCGCTATCCGCTGGTCGACGGCCAGGGCAATTTCGGCAATATCGACGGCGATAATGCCGCCGCTTACCGCTATACCGAAGCCAAGCTGACCAAAACGGCGATGCAACTCATGGCCGGGCTCGATGAAGGCACAGTCGAATACCACCCCACATACAACGGCGAAGACGAAGAGCCGGAGATTTTCCCCGGCCTGTTCCCCAATCTGCTCGCCAATGGCGCCACCGGCATCGCGGTGGGCATGGCGACCTCGATCCCCAGCCATAATGTCGCCGAAATCATCGATGCGACGCTGTTGCTGATCGACAATCCCCACGCCGAGCATGCCGAACTGATGCAGCTCTTCCACGGCCCCGATTTCGCCACCGGCGGCGTGGTGGTGGACAGTCCGGCGGCGATTTCTGCCGCCTATGCCGCCGGCAAGGGCTCGATCCGCGTGCGCGCGCGATTTTCCGCCGGGCGCGACGCGGCCGGCGCATGGGAAGACACCGGCATCGAGCGGCTGGTCGGCGGCCAATGGCAGTTGGTCATCGCCGAAATCCCCTACATGGTGCAGAAGGGCAAGCTGATCGAGCAACTGGCCGCGCTGATCGCGGACAAGAAGCTGCCGATCCTGGAAGATGTCCGCGATGAATCGGACGAGGCGATCCGTATCGTGCTGGTGCCCAAGAGCCGCAACGTCGATCCCGATCTGCTTAAGGAAAGCGTCTACCGGCTGACCGAGCTGGAAAACCGCTTCAGCCTCAACCTCAACGTGCTCGACGCGCGGCGCACCCCCGGCGTGTTGGGGCTGAAACTGCTGCTGCAGGAATGGGTGCTCAGCCAGATCGACATCCTGCTGCGTCGCAGCCGGCACCGGCTGGACAAGATCGCCGCCCGGCTGGAACTGCTCGACGGCTATATCGTCGCCTTCCTCAACCTCGACCGGATCATCGCCATCATCCGCAGCGAGGATGAGCCCAAGCCGGTGATGATGGCCGAATTCGCGCTGAACGATCGCCAGGCCGAAGCGATCCTGAACATGCGGCTGCGCAGCTTGCGCAAGCTGGAGGAAATGGAGCTGCGCAGCGAGCGCGACAAGCTGCTGGCCGAGCAGGCGGAGCTGCAGAGGTTGCTCGACAGCCCCGCCCGCCAGCGCACCCGGCTGAAGCGCGATCTGGTCGCCCTGCGCAAGGATTATGCCGAGGAC
>CAXTOI010000242.1:1303-5646 GCA_964245645.1 uncultured Novosphingobium sp.
GAGGACACCCCGCTCGGCCGCCGCCGCACGAGCATCGCCGAAGCCGCGCCGACGCGCGAGTTCAACATGGACGCGATGATCGAGAAGGAGCCGGTAACGGTGATCCTGTCGGCGCGCGGCTGGGTGCGGGCTGCGCGAGGGCATGCCGCACTGGACGGCGATTTCAAATACAAGGACGGCGACGGCCCCGGCTTCGCGCTGCATGCACAGACCACCGACAAGCTGCTGATCGCCTGCGACAACGGCCGGTTCTATACGCTGGGCGCCGACAAGCTGCCCTCCGCGCGCGGCTTCGGCGAGCCGCTGCGCAGCATGGTCGATATCGATCCCGAAGCGAAGATCATCGCCCTGATCGCCGCGCGGCCCGGCGGGCAATTGTTCCTGGCCGCCAGCAACGGGCGCGGGTTCGCGGCAGAGGCGAGCGAATTGCTGGCCGAAACGCGGAAAGGCCGGGGGGTGATGAGCACCAAGCCGGATGCAAAGCTGGCGCTGGTCCGCGAAATCCCGGCGGATCACGACCACGTCGCGGTGATCGGCGATAATCGCAAGCTGGTGATCTTCAGCCTGGCCGAGCTGCCGGTGATGACCAAGGGCCAAGGCGTGGCGCTGCAACGCTACCGCGACGGCAACATGGCCGATGCGATCACGCTGAAGCTGGATGACGGGTTGAGCTGGGCGATGGGTGGCGGTTCGGGCCGGATGCGGACCGAGAAGGATATGCGGCTGTGGAAGGTCGCGCGGGGCGCGGCGGGAAGGTTGCCGCCGACGGGGTTTCCGAGAGATAACAAATTTCAAGGGTGAGTAGAAGTCGAGGGGCGGACCACCGCGCCACACCTCCGATCTGCGGGGACGCGCATTCCTGATTATTGCACCTCGGCATGTCGGCGACGCCGAAAGTCTGACCTATATCGTCTGTTGTTTGAGGCGCCGACCTATCCTCGTGAGATCGGCATATCAAAGACTTTGCTCATGAGCGTTTCTCGCGGCTGCGTAGGCAAGATCGCGGGCGATCCTTGAAAGTACAAAACTCATAAAAAGTCGCCAGAAAAGCCTTGTTCCGAAAGGCTGAGGGCCGAAGTGCGCGCACCAGTGGATACTGGTGCCGCCATCCTCGAGCGACCCAAGCTCGACTTCGGCGCTGTAATTTCGCAATGGTAGTCCAGATAGCAGGCGATACGTCAGACGTCGATCGGGGTCCAGTCCGGTTACCTCTTCGCGCGATGAGGTGAATGCGGTGGAAAACACGCGTATTGCGCCATTGCCCATCGGCTCGCCCGCACCCTCCCGTTCGAGTTCAAATGACGAAAACATCGACCATCCGGGCCATGTGCGGCCATCTTTCAGCAGTATGAAAACGGCAGCAGCCGGCGCCGTACTGTAGGCCGTTCTCTCAATCCAGGTCGTGGTGTCTCTTCTGAACACAATACGCTCGCTTGCAGTATCAATAAAAGAACGATCAAGCGGTGTGCATCAAGCTGCCAGCGATGGCCGCAACCACAATTGCGGCAAATATCTTCCACCCGAAATGACGGCCCCGTGTGATCGCGGCATTGATAGCTATGCCATAGACAAGCGGAATGCAGCTCAGCAAAACCCCGAGTGCTCTGTGTTCCGGCACATACAACCAGGGCAACACCGCGATCAGTACCCCGCAACGGGCCCACGCCAAGGTGCTGAACTGCCATATGGCGCTCACCAGTTGCTTCGCCTGGCGGTTGGGAAAGTTGGAAGGGGCAATCAGCCTGGTCTCGCCGAGATAGCCGTGAACGCACGCCGCTGCCACGCAGAGTACCCCAACGGCGACCATCCAGATTTCCATAGCCAACCTCACCATACAGTTATGTATGGAGTTGCAACATTAATAATTGCTTGTCAATCCAGTGCTGTATGGACACCCAAAAGTTGGACAAAGGAGCGTGGATTCGCGCGGGATTGGCGGCGTTGGCGAAAACAGGCCCGGAGATGTTGCGCGCGGACCGGCTGGCGCGGGAGATTGGGGTCTCGCGCGGCAGCTTCTATTGGCATTTCACTAATGTCGCGAGCTTTCAAGACGCCGTGTTGGAGGCGTGGGAGCAGCAGGCGGTCGATCAGCCGCTTGAGCGGAGCATCGCAGCATCGACCTCCGCCGCTGAAACGCTTCAACGTCTGATTTGCCGCGCCTTCGAAGCGCCGCTGGCACTCGAACGCGCCATGTACCGCTGGGCGGTAACCTTTCCGCCAGCCGCGCAACGGGTGGCGAAAGTGAACGCGCGTCGGCTAGGATACTTAGCGGATCTGTTCGACCAGGCGGGGACATCGCCGGGTCGCTCGCGTGAGAGTGCGCGCATCCTTTACTGGGCGTATCTAGGCCGTCTTATTCTCGACGACGAAGTTGTTAACCCGACAACGCTTCGTGAGATCGAAATACGCTTTGGTATCTCGTAACGAGCTCCGCCATTGAACCACAGCTAGCGCGCTAAGTGCGACGACCAGCCCAAATCCGATCGTTGTGAGAAATTGCATAGCAGCAGTTCCAGGGGTGGGGGAACCGAAAGCTTCGTGACGAGACCCATCGTAACCGCCGGGCTTCTGCACGTCCTGTTTCGCGATCTCGACGGCAATAAGCTCTGCGCCTGTAGTCTTGGCTGAACAGGCTGATTCGATGACGTCTTCGGCAGTGTCACAGCATTATCGGCGCCCATCCAATGGACATTGTTTTCGATCGTTCGATCGTAACATGGATTGCTCGCGCTCCTCGCTCGGTTCTGGTTACAACATAGCCGAGTGACCGGAGGTTCAGCCCCGCATAGAGCGCCTCGCCACGGCCTTGCAGGATGGGCGCAATGGCAAGGTGGAGATCATCCACGAGACGAGCTTCAAGATATTGGCGGATAACGTCGACCCCACCGCCGAGCCGCACATCTTTACCGGCGGCGGCATCCTTCGCTCGATCCAGGCATGCCTGCAGCCCGTCGGTCACGAAGTGGAAGCTCGATCCGCCTTTCAGTGTCACGGTTGGGCGGGGGTGATGCGTCAGGACGAAGACGGGACACCGAAATGGTGGCTCGGTGCCCCACCAGCCCTGCCAATCGTTATCGCCCCAAGCGCCTCGGATAGGGCCGAACATGTTCCGGCCAATGATCCAAGCCCCGACATTAGCGAAGCCGGCGGCAAACTTTTCATCGTCCACACCGTCTTCGCCGCCGGCATCGCCGACCATCGATCGAAAATGACGTGTTGCAAACGCCCATTCATGGAGAACCTCGCCGCCGACCCCTAGCGGATGTTCAGCATCCTGATCCGATCCCGCGCCGAATCCGTCCAGCGACAGCCCAAAGTTGAGTACCTGAAGTCTTGTCGCCACCGATAGTCTTCCTGGATCAAAGCGATGTGGCGATCTTCCGCTTTTGAACCCGGCTGGCAAGAGCTGATAGGCAGTCTAAGCACCGCTGTCGATCGTCTGATTCCTCGTGCATTCGACCGCTTCTGGTTGAACCAGCCGCACGCGACCCACGGCCGAACAAATAATACTGGTCGATACTTGCTCGAACAATGATCGAACGAACGGCAGACTAATGGTCGGGTTGGTGGGAGCGCTAGCTCCCACGTCTTAACCTTCGTTCTTGCTCTCTTCTGCAACTTGCGGATGGTGCGGCACCAGGATCAGCGTCCGGCCCTCCACCCCCCAACTCGCCAGCTGCGACAGGAAGTTCATGCCCAGCACATTGGTATCGCCCAGGCCCGGCGCGACGGCGATGGCGAGGTGGTGAACCACCACATTGCCGATGCGCAGGGAGGGGATCAGGCCGAGGTCGGCTTTGGTCTTGCCGTTGGCGGTGGTCAGGGTGATCTGTTCGCCGTCAGGGTCGGGGATGGCGCCCATGGCATTGGCGGCGTCGATGGAGAGGGTGGTCAGGGTGGCGCCGGTGTCGACGAGCAGGCGGTGGCGGGTGCCGTTGGCGCGGGCTTGGACCCAGAAGTGGCCGTCGCGGGCCATCGGCACGCGGGTTTCAGTGCCGCTCATGGTTTGGGGCGGCTGGTCTTCGGTCAGGGGTGCCAGATCGAGCGGGGTGTGCAGCATCGGCTCGGCGGTCAGCGCCAGTGCCGCGAACAGGCCGAGCAGGCCGATCAGGCGCAGCGTGCCTGACGCGAAAGGCACCCGCCGCAGCAGGGTGCCCAGCACGATCAGCAGCAGCGAGCCCAGCTCCAGCCGCAGCATGGGGTGCGCGGCGGCGTAAGCGGTTAGGGCGAGGATCAGCCCGTGCAACGGTTCGATGTTCATGGGTCTATACCTGTGGCCCCGAGCTTTGCCTCATCGGGACCGGCATCTTTGCTCCCCTCCCGCTTGCGGGAGGGGCTGGGGG
>CAXTOI010000243.1:0-5646 GCA_964245645.1 uncultured Novosphingobium sp.
GGGGCGGCGACGTGGACCACTTCCTGCTTCATCGCGCCGGTCTGGATCGTCATGGTCGCTGAAACCCCGGCAAGCCGGTTGATCGCGGCGGAATGCGGCCCGGCGGCGTTGACGACCACCGGCGCATCGATCCGCTCACCATCATCAAGGATCACGCCGGCGGCGCAGCCGTCCGACTGGAGGATCTGCGTGACGGTCCGGTTGAAACGATAGTTTGCGCCCCGCGCGCAACTCGCCTGCGCCAGATTGGCACAGGCGAGCTGCGGGTCGTTGATATAGCCGCCGGTGGGGCAGAAGATCGCGCCCGCCAGCGATGCATCGTGGGCGACGCCGAACCCGGGGTCGTCGATGCGCTTGGGCGGCGCGAACGACTGCAAGTCCATCGTCGGCGCGCGGCGTTCGAGCGCATCCGGCCCCAACACGTCGAACGGCACCCCGACCGCCGCCAGCGTGCGCTGCGTAGCCGCCAAGCGGTCCTCGCCGGCGGGCATCAACACCAGACAGCCGCATTGGACATAGTCGATCAGCTTCGCAGCTTCGCCGAGATCGACGAATTCTGCCCACTCGCGCCAATAGAAGTGACCTTCGTATGCGAGCGCCGTGCCTTCCACGGTCGAATAGTAAGGGCGGATGATTGCGGCGGAGGACGAGGTCGAGCCGTATCCCGCAGCCGGCAAGCGATCGACGTTCAATGTGCGGTAACCCTTGCGCGAAAGCGCAAGCGCGATCGAGCAGCCGATCACCCCGGCCCCGATAATGACGGCATCAAAGCGTGACGAACTGCTCATGCACGGATGGCCGGCAGCTCCAGGCCCTGCTTGTGCGCGCGATCGCGCGCTGCGCCGTATCGATCGTTGGCCTGACGCAGCGGCCGGATATGGGGTCTGGAAATCATTGGCCCCAAAAGTAGCAGTAATGGGCAGGGCGGAAAACAATCATTTACAGCACGTTCGAATGCCTGGATTGCGTGACACGGATGATCGAAAACACATTTGTGCCGAGTTGCGCCAGAGTGTTCTTGCGCTACCGTGGACTTAGTGCATTGCGTTCATGCCCCAACACCCGGTTTGCGCAGGAGCGCGTCTTGGACGATCTCGTCGATCTTGCAGCCTATCCCATCGACCAGCCTGGAAGCACGGCGTACCGCGATCTCGTAACGGCTTGCCGCAGATGCATCGCCGCCGAGGGGATGTTCGAACTGCCGGGGTTCCTGCGCGCCGAGGCGACAGCGGCTGCGGTCGCGGCCGCTGCCCCGGCGATGGCCACGAACAGCTTTCGCCACGCGCGCGTGCACAACATCTACTTCCGCGATACCGTCGAGGGCTTGGGCGACGATCATCCGGCAATGGCACAACTCCACACAGTGCATCACACGCTAAACGGTGATCAGTTGCGCGACAATCCAGTGACCCGATTGTATGAGTGGCTCCCTTTTGCCCGGTTTCTGGCCGACACCATGGGCAAGCAGGCGCTGCATTGCATGGCAGACGCCATCGGCCGGGTGAATGTGCAGTCAAGCCGCGAGGGAGAGGCGCTGAACTGGCATTTCGACCAGTCGGAATTTACGACCACGATCCTGTTGCAGGCATCCGAAGCGGGCGGTGAACTGGAATTTCGCAAGGATCTGCGCACCCCTGACGACCCCAATTACGCAGGCGTTGCAAGCGTGCTTAGAGGGGATGACGCCGGGGTGCGCCGTCTGCCGCTGAAGCCCGGCGCGCTCAACGTCTTCCGCGGGATCGACACGCTTCATCGCGTGATGCCAGTGCGCGGCCCGACCGAGCGCATGGTCGCGATCTTTTCCTTTTACGATCGCCCCGGCGTCACCATGACCGCCAAGGACCAGATGGGCTTTTACGGCACCACGACTGCCTGACACCAACGGCCTTGAGCTTGACCTGTCTATGGGATTCCAAATCACCTTTATTTTCCGTAGACGGGGGAATTGCAGATTAATTGCGCGAGGCGGCTGGCGTCCATACTTGCACCTTGCGGCCGCGCAGGGCGTCGGTGACGCCGAGAAAGGTCGCAACGATCGCCATCAGGATCTGCGATAAGGTCGCAAATCCAGGTACGCTGACCTTGCCCGATATCGCGAACAGCAGGAACGCGGCCAGCGGCAGCACGACGATCAGCAGGTGCCCGGCCAGTTCCAGTCCGACCCCGGCGAGTATGGCCGCCATGGTCAGCGGCACCAGACCCAGCCAGCGCAGCAATTTGTGCGAACAAAATTTGTACAGGTCGAGCGCGCCATAATTGCCCGCCAGGCTCGGCCACAAATAGCAATGGGTATGGAATGCGCGGCAGGCGATGCGGCGCTTGCGGCGAAATTCCTCGCGCGGCGAGGTGACGTTTTTTTCATAAGCGATGACGCTGGTGGAGTGGACCAGGCGAAACCCGGCAAAGGTGAGCGACAGCGAGACGGTCATGTCGTCGAGCAGATCGGGCGGAAACACCGGATACAGCGCGCGGCGCATCGCGAAGATCGAGCCATCCGCTCCCATGATCGAGCCCACGCGCGATTCCTGCTGCTTGATTTTTTCCTCCAGCCGCCAGTAAAAGCCGCCGGCTCGGGCAGTGGCTCCCGCGTCTTGATTGACATAGCGCAAGCTCCCGGCCACCCCGCCGATCCGGGGATCGGTGAAATACTCGAGCAGCGGGCCGACCGAGGCGGGATCGAGAATGACGTTGGCATCGGTGAAGATCACGATTTCGCCGCGCGCCTCGCGTACCATGCGCCGCATTCCGGCGGCCTTGCCCATGCGGCAGGGGCTGGCGATGACCCGAACGATGTCGGATGCCTGCCGGAGCAGCGCGACGGTGTCATCCGAACTGCCATCAGAAAAGGCGATGATTTCGATACCGGGACAAGCGCGGTGAATTGCCCGCAGATTGGCGATCTTCTGCGGCAATGCCACCTCTTCGTTATAGGCGGAAAAGAGCAGCGAAGCACTGACCGGGGCGATGGACGTGCCAAGCGCCAGCGGTTCCGTGCGCAGCGCCCGCAAGCTGATGATATACGTGAAATAGGGATGCAGGAACAAGGCCAGGAACAAGGCTGCTGCGTCAAAAAACAATTTCGCCATCGTTTTCCCCTGTCCGTCCCCGCCGCCTTGGAGGCGTATCAGGGCTGCCCGACGGGCGAAAGTATCGCTTCCTAGTCCGGTGCGACTTAGCAAGTGCAACAAAACAAAGGGAAATTTCCTCGCACCTGCGGGAACTTTTCGCTCCAAGATGCGTATCATTGGAGGTTAACGTTCAGCTATCCAAAATAGTCGCACGGGTCGCTGCAGCGCGCGCCGTGCTTGACCTGTGCGAGCAGATCGTCGATCGAGCGCGAGGGCAGGCAGAAAAATTTATCCACAGGCTTACCCACAAACCTGTGGTGCCCTCCCGGAGTCGCCAGTGATCAAGATCGTCCAGGTTGCGCTGCAACGGCCGTTGACGTTCATCGTCATGGCGATCCTGATCGCCGTCATGGGCCTGCTGGCGGCCTTCCGCACGCCGGTCGACATTTTTCCCAATATTGGCATTCCGGTGGTTGCGGTCGCCTGGCAGTATGCCGGCTTGCCGCCGCAGGATATGTCCGATCGCATCATCACCCCTTACGAGCGGGTGCTGACGACCACGGTCAACGATATCGAGCACATCGAGAGCAGTTCGTTCCAGGGCATCGGCATCGTCAAGATCTATTTCCAGCCAAGCGCCGATATCCGTATCGCCACAGCGCAGGTCACCTCGATCTCGCAAACCGTCCTGCGGCAGCTGCCGCCCGGCACTACGCCGCCGCTGATCCTCAATTACAATGCCTCGACCGTGCCGATCATCCAGCTGGCGCTGTCGGGCCAGGGATTGTCCGAACAGCAATTGTTCGACCTCGGCCTCAACCAGATCCGTCCGCAGCTGGTGACGGTGCCCGGGTTGGCCATGCCGTACCCGTCGGGTGGTAAGCAGCGCCAGATCCAGGTCGATCTCAATCCGCAGGCGCTGCAGTCCAAGGGCTTGTCGGCGGAGGATGTCGCCAACGCCATTGCCGCGCAGAACCAGATCAACCCCGCTGGCTTCGTGAAGGTGGGCCAGACTCAATACAGCGTGCGCCTGAACGATGCGCCCAGCACGATAGCAGGGTTGAACAACCTGCCGGTCAAGGTGATCAACGGCGCCACGATCTACATGCGCGATGTCGCCTATGTCCGCGACGGCTATCCGCCGCAGCAGAATATCGTCCATGTCGGCGGCAGCCGTTCGGTGCTGCTGACCGTGCTCAAGAACGGTTCGACCTCCACGCTGGCGATCATCGACGGGGTCAAGCAGCTGCTGCCCAAGATCACCGGCAGCCTGCCGGGTGCGCTGAAAGTGCTGACGATCGGCGATCAATCGGTGTTCGTGAAAGCCTCGGTGTCCGGCGTGATCCGCGAGGCGCTGATCGCGGCGGGGCTGACCTCGCTGATGATCCTGCTGTTCCTGGGCTCGTGGCGTTCCACCATCATCATCGCCATGTCTATCCCGCTGTCGATCCTGGCCGCGATCGCCACGCTGGCGGCGTTCGGCCAGACGATGAACACCATGACGCTGGGCGGGCTGGCGCTGGCCGTGGGCATCCTGGTCGATGAAGGCACGGTGACGATCGAGAGCATCAACTGGCATCTCGAACAAGGCAAGGACGTGATCCAGGCGATCATGGACGGGTCGGCGCAAATCGTGACCCCGGCCTTCGTGTCGCTGCTGTGCATCTGCATCGTGTTCGTGCCGATGTTCCTGCTGCCCGGAGTGGCCGGGTTCCTGTTCGTGCCGATGGCGCTGTCGGTGGTATTCGCGATGATCGCCTCGTTCATCCTGTCGCGCACGCTGGTGCCGACCATGGCGATGTATCTGCTCAAGCCGCATCAGGAGCATGACGATGGCGAGGATGCACCCCGGGGCAATGTGCTGCACCGCTTTCAGCAGGGCTTTGAGCACCGGTTCGAGCGGGGGCGCTCGATCTATGTGAGCTTGCTGCGCCGGGCACTGGCCACCGAGCGGTGGTTCCTGATCGGGTTCCTGGGCGTGGTGGCACTGTCGTTCGTGCTGTTTCCGTTTCTGGGTCGCACGTTCTTTCCCTACGTCGATTCGGGGCAGATCCAGCTGCATGTGCGCGTGCCGATGGGCACCCGGATCGAGGATACCTCCGCGCGGTTCGGCCGCATCACGACCGCCATCCGCCAGATCATCCCCGCCAGCGATCTCGATACCGTGGCCGACAACATCGGCCTGCCGGTCAGCGCGATCAATACCACCTACAACAACAGCGGCACGATCGGCCCGCAGGACGGGGACATCCTGATCGCCCTCAAGGAAGGCCACCAGCCGACCGAACAAGTGACGGCGACGCTGCGGCGGGAACTGGCCCAGCGCTTTGCCGGCACGACATTCTCGTTCCTGCCGGCCGACATTACCAGCCAGATCCTGAACTTCGGCTCGCCGGCACCGATCGACGTGCAAGTGACCGGGCGCAAGCAGGCGGCGGTCCGCGCTTACGCCGATCTGCTGCTGCCGCGGATAGCCGACATCGCCGGCATCGCCGATGCGCGCATCCAGCAGCCTTCTTCGAGCCCGCAGATCAACGTCAATGTCGATCGCTCGCGGATCGGCCAATACGGGCTGACC
>CAXTOI010000244.1:0-5641 GCA_964245645.1 uncultured Novosphingobium sp.
CCGCGCATAGGTTGAGATCTGCGCCCGATCGGCTGGGGCGGCGGCGGTCTCGGCGGGGGCATAGCTCATGCCCAGAGCGATCACGCTGCTGGCCTCGCCCCACAATGCCTGCGGGCTGCGGCGATGATCCGCGCGGGCCGCCATCCAGGCCATGTCGCCATGCATGCCCTCGGCGAGCCAGGCATCGAGCCGCGCCGCTGCCACCGGGTCCTCGCGGGCGCTCGCCACGCCGATTTCGGCGAAACCCTGGTTGTGGGCTTCGGTAAAAAGATCGGTCTTGAGCCGCTCGATTAGGGCAACATTAACTAAAACCGGGCTTTATCCTGACGTGACGCGCCGATAAGCAGGGGCATGGATGAAGGTCGATCTAGGGGAATGGCGCGTGCCCGGCAATCAAGGACTGGCGATCGAGGCGCGCGGGCTGGTCAAGCGGTTCGATGGCGCGATCGCGGTCGATGGCGTGGATCTGTCGGTCCCGGAAGGCTCGATCTATGGCATTCTGGGGCCAAATGGCGCGGGCAAGACCACGACTTTGCGCATGCTGCTGGGGATCATCGATCCCGATCGCGGTACGCGCCGGGTGCTGGGGCATGAGCGGCCGCAGGAAATCGCCCATCTGATCGGCTACCTGCCCGAGGAGCGCGGGCTGTATCCGGCGATGAAAGCCTATGACGCGATTGCTTTTCTAGGCGCCTTGCGCGGGCTGCCGCTGGCCGAGGGGCGGCGGCGCGGGCGTGCGTTGCTGGAGGAATATGGCTTGGGCTATGCCGCCGACCGCCAGATCCGTGCATTGTCGAAGGGCATGGCGCAGCAGGTGCAACTGCTGGGCACGCTGGTCCACGCGCCCCGATTGGTGATCTTCGACGAGCCGTTTTCGGGTCTCGACGCGCTGAACCAAGGCAAGCTGGAAGAGGTGATCCGCGCGCAGGCCGCCAAGGGGACGACGGTGATCTTCTCCACTCACGTCATCGCCCATGCCGAGCGATTGTGCCACGAGGTGGCGATCATCGCCGGGGGCAAGGTGCCGTTTGCCGGGCCGGTCGATGTCGCGCGCGACCGTATCGCGCCGCAGGTGCAGCTGGAAACGCGGCTGGATGCCGGGGAATGGCGCGCCGCGCTGCCGGCAGATGCGCGGCATATCCGCAAGCCGGGCGGCGCCAATCATTGGCAGTTCTGCCTGCCGGACAGCGGCATCGAACCGTTGCTGCGCGCCTTGATCGCGGGAGACGCAGGCATTCTGTCGCTGTCGATCGAGCGCGCCGGGCTGCACGATGCCTTCGTCGCGATCGCCGGCGAAGCGGCGGCGCAGGCGTTGCTGCATGGGCAAGGGCGGCACGAGGGGACACGCTGATGTCGGAACAAGCCACTGGCCGTTTGTCGACGATGCGCGCGGCGCTGGTCATCATGCGGCGGGATTTCACCGCCATCCTGTTCAGCCGCAGCTTCCTGTTTTTCCTGCTTGGGCCGTTGTTCCCGGTGCTGGTCGGGGCGATGGCCGGCAGCATCGGCAGCAGGATCGATTCCGGCGCCGACCGCAGCGTGCTGGGCATCGCCATGACTGCCCGCGACACGCAGGCGATGATCGCCGCAAGACGGGCGCTGGCATCGCATATCGATAGCGACTTGCCCGGTTTCATCGTAATCAGGCAGTTGCGGCCGGGCGACCATTTCGATGCGCAGGCCGCGTTGAAAAAGGCACCGGGAAATCTGGCTGGTATCGTCAGCGGCATGCCCGCCAGCCCGGTGCTGACCGGGCCGCGCGCCGCCATCGAAAGCTGGAATGGCGCATTGTCGCTGATCGCCGCGCAGGCGCTGGGCCACGGAGTTAGCCGTTTTCCTGTGGTCACGCTGGCGGCTACCGTCACCAGCCATGCCGATATCCATCGCGGTCAGGTTCAGACTGCACAAGCTGGGCAAACGCTGCTGTTCCTGTTGACGATGCTGCTGGCGGGCATGGTGCTGTCCAATCTGGTCGAGGAAAAGAGCAACAAGATCATCGAGGTGCTGGCGGCTGCGGTTCCGATGGACGCGGTGTTCATGGGCAAGCTGTTCGCGATGCTGGGGATGTCGCTGGTCGGCATCTGCGTATGGGCCGCGGCGGGCGAAGCGCTGCACCTGACTCTGGGCAGCGCCCTGCCCTCGCTGCAGGAACCTGCGGTCGGCTGGCCGGTGTTCATCGGGCTGGGCATCGCGTATTTCGCGATGGGCTATCTGCTGCTCGGCTCGCTGTTCCTGGCGATCGGTTCCATGGCCGGCACCGTGCGCGAGGTGCAGACGCTGTCGATGCCGGTGACGATGATGCAACTGCTGGTGTTCTTCTTCGCCAGCTATGCGATGACGAAACCGGACAGCGCGATGGGATGGCTGGCGATGATCATTCCGTTCAGCTCGCCCTTTGCGATGCTGGCGCGCGCGGCCGTCAGCCCGGCACTATGGCCGCACGCGCTGGCGTTGTTGTGGCAGGTGGCCAGCGTGGCGCTGTTCGTGCGGATAGGCGCGAAGCTGTTTCGCAAGCGGGTGATGAAATCGGGCGGGGCGGCGGGGCGCTCGGCCAGACGGGGTTGGCTGGGCAGGCTGAAACCGGAACGCGCCTGAATTCGCTTGCTCTGGAAACCGAACAGATCGACCTTACGTATAGGCGTATGGAGGATCACATGTTTGCAACTCAACCCACACGCCGTCGTTTCCTGGGCTGGCTCGGCGTTACTGCGGCCATGCCGATCGTCGCCGGTTGCGGCATCGGCAGTGCGCAGGCCAAAGCCTATCCGGTGAGCTTTTCAGAAAGCGAATGGCGCAAGCGGTTGACCCCTGCGCAGTTCCAGATCCTGCGACAAAACGGCACCGAGCAGCCGTTCAGCTCGCCACTGCTGAACGAGCACCGCAAGGGCACCTTCGTCTGCGCCGCCGACGGCAACGCGCTTTATGACTCGCATACCAAATTCGACAGCGGCACCGGTTGGCCCAGTTTCTACCAGCCCCTGCCCGGCGGCATTGAAACCCGCGAGGACTGGAGCGGCGGTATCCCGCGGACTGAAGTCCATTGCGCGCGCTGCGGCGGGCATCTGGGGCATGTCTTCGATGACGGCCCGCAGCCGACCGGCAAGCGCTATTGCATGGACGGCGCCGCGCTGGGCTTCAAGCCGGCCTGATCCGACCCCGGTTGCGCCTACTGCCTTGACGGGCAACTCACTGCCTCACATGAAGAGCATGGGCCGGGTGACGGCGGGGGCCATGCGGATCCGTGAAAGACAATGTGGCGCAGGCTGAGATCCCGGCGCGAATAGTCGATGACAGCAGGTTGCCGATCCAGTTGGCGGCGGCGTGGTTGTTGCTGCCTATCGCATTGCTGGTGATGTCGCGCGCGCATGCCGACAATTTCACCTACTGGCTGATGGTCGCGCAGAACCACGATTTCCTGCTGCTGTGGTTCGCGCTCGCTGCCATCCTGCTGATCCCGGTTTTGCCGTTCGAATCGAGATGGGCTCCGGCGTTGCTGCTGTCGCGCAGACAAGTGGCGGCGGTCGCGCTGGTGATCGGCATCATCGGTTACGCCGGACATTATCTGCTGCTGAGCGGCTATGATCTGTCACGCGACGAGCAGATGGCCAGCTTCGACGCCTTCATTTATGCAGCTGGCCATCTGGTCTGGCCCTTGCCCGCGCTGTGGCAGGCAACCCCTGCCCCGCTCAACATGCTGTTCATGCTGCCGGCCGACCATCCGGTCGCCTGGGTATCGGCTTATCTGCCCGGCAATGCGCTGCTGCGCGCCTTGTTTGCGAAGCTAGGCGACGCGGCGCTGACCGGGGCGGTGCTGAACGCGCTCAGTGTGCTCCTGGTGTGGGGCTGCGCGAGGCGGCTGTGGCCTTCTGACAGCGCGCGCGATCGCGAGGCGGGAGTCGTGGCCGTGCTGCTCCTCACGCTGTCGGGGCAGATGGTCATGAGCGGAATGACTGCCTTTGCCATGACCTCGCATCTGTGCTGCAACCTGTTGTGGCTGTGGCTGTTCCTGCGCGATCGGCGCGGCAGCGATCTGGCTGCGCTGGTGGTGGGCTTTGTCGGCACCGGGCTGCACCAGCCGCTGTTTCACCCGCTGTTCGTCGCGCCGTTCCTGTTCCTGCTGCTGCTCGATCGGCGCTGGGGGCGGCTGGCGCTGTTTGCCGGCGCCTATGCGGCGGCCACCGCGTTCTGGTTCGCCTGGCCGATGCTGACGCATGCGCTGATCACGCCTCCGCATGCCGTAGCAGCTGTCGGCACCAGCTATTGGACCCGGCTGACGACGGTGCTGGACGAGAATCACGATAATAGCGCGATCATGGCGGCCAATCTGTTGCACTTCGTCACTTGGCAGCATGTATTGTTGACCCCCCTGCTGGCCGCCGGGTGCATGGCCGCGCGATACCACCGCATGGCGGCGGCGCTCGCGTGCAGTTTTGTCCTGCCGATCCTGGTGATGACCGCGATCCTGCCGTTCCAGGGGCACGGCTTCGGCTATCGCTACCTCCACGGCGTGCTGGGCAATGCCGCGCTGCTCGGCGGCTATGGCTGGCGGCGGCTCGAGGCGTGGCATGCAAAGCTGCGGCCGCTGTTGGTCCGCGCCTCGCTCGCCATGCTGCTGGTGATGCTGCCGACGCAAGCCTGGGCAACGCATGGGCTTTACGCGGCCTACGCCGGAATAAATGCCCGCATCGCTGCGGCTCACGCCGATTATATCATTATCGGCGAACATGATGTGCCGTTGGCGATGGACCTGGTGCTCAATCGCCCCGATTTGGGCAACCGGCCGATCCGGCTATACGATGGGGAAATAGACGATACCGATGCGCTGGCACAGCGCATCTGCCATCCCCCCGGTGCTCACGATACCGTAACGATGGCGCTGCCGACCGACCGGTTCTACCGCGATGTGATGCATTGGTACGGCTGGCCGGCGATGGGCGCGGCGGATAAGCGGCTGGTGGAGGAGACGCAGTCGTTTTCGGATGGTGGGTGCAGGGTCATACAATTGAGGTAAAGTAGGTTGCTTGGGGTCAGGGGCCTGCATCGGCGAAGGAATTGATCTGTTAGCGCCTGTTGGCGGGCCGCCGCGTATCTATCCCAAAACTGCTTCTGCCGTCGCCTGCCAACTATAAGCCTTCCTTGCATATTCAGCCATCTGGGCTCGCGCGACGGCTTTTAGCGTCAGTGCCTCGATCGCGTTAGCGCAACGCTCTGCAGAAGCACCGGGATCGGCAAGATCGATCGCCACTCCGCTCAGCCACGCCGCAGCCGCCGGGTCAGCGCGTTGGCAGGGGTCACCGCAGACCACGGGCAGGCCGCAAGCCATGGCTTCCTGGATGACCAGCGGGTAGCCTTCGCCGACGCTCGGCAGGAGCAGCAATGCAGCGCTACGGTAGAGTTCGCCGAGCGCCTGCGGCGTCTGGGGCCCAAGCACATGCACATTGCCAAGACCCCACCCCGACGGCACGATCGGGCCGGTGCCGGCGAGATGAAAAATCAGGTCGGGGCGCAGCGTGGCCAGCGCGCGGATCACGGCTAGGCCTTTTTTCTCGACGAAGCGGCCGACGAACAGGATCGGTCCGGAAATTTGCAGTTCGCCTGTAGCTTGCTGCCGTGCCGATGCAAATTCCTCCCCCTCTGGGGG
>CAXTOI010000245.1:0-5640 GCA_964245645.1 uncultured Novosphingobium sp.
GTACACGCTGAAGCATTCATATCAAATCTCTGCAAATGGCCTTTTGCCGCTCAACTAACTGCAATCTCCAGCTATGCTATTGACTCTGGAATTCATCGGCAATCATGTGGTATTACGTAAGCGGGGCGGTCTCGCTTTCTGGGCCGCCAACGCGAACAGCTCTTGTGGGCGCCTCAGACCCCTGAATGTTCTGGCTTTGTCTGGAATTCCTTGATCGTACAATCCCTGCCAGCAATCGCATGTGTCACTACAGTTTACATATTATATTAAGATTGCAACATAAGTTATTGTAAAATAATTAAATAGGATTGTGGCATGAGTATTGCAGAGCCCTTGATGATCGCTTCAGGCAGGAACCTGGTCGACCAATCGCTGCGCATAATAGCGTGGCTCGCGAACCGAATTCGAGATGCCGGGGGACTGAAGAATTTTCATAGACGCCTGAGCGCGCCAACCAGCCATCGTTAGTTGGCGCAAACAGACCCTAATTGCCCGGCTTCCTTGAGTTCTCGCAAAACTTGGGGGTCTGTTTTATGAATGTTATACTCGATCAGGACGGAAGCTTCGGGAAAAAAATGGTCCGCGCGCGACGCGTGCCGGGTCCGGCAGCGCCGAAGCTTTGCGTGTTGATCGTCGCAGAGAATGCCTCGCTCAGTCAGGGCGGCGAATCCTACCTGGCGGTTCAGTGGTTTCGGGAGTTGCTGAAACAGGGTGTGGACGTTCGCCTGCTCGTGCATGCCCGCTCCAAGCCGGAGCTCGATCAATCGCTGAGCGAATTCGCCACCCGGATCCATTATGTTCCGGAAGTGATGTTGCAGACGATCTGCTGGCGGCTTGGCAAGCCCCTGCCACCGCATGTGAGGGACTTCACCAGCACTTGGGCGGTGCATCTGATCACCCAGCTCATGCAGCGCCGCGTAGTCCGCCGGCTGATCCGGCAGTATCAGATCGACGTCGTGCACGAGCCCACCCCGGTTTCTCCGCGCCTGCCCAGCATGATGTATGGATTTGGCGTTCCGGTGATTATCGGACCCATGAACGGCAACATGACTTACCCTGAGGGGTACCGCAGCCGCCGTTCCTTTGTCTGGCGGGCCTTCGTCCCCTTGGCGCGGGGCGCTGCGAACTTCGTCAACTTTCTCGTCCCCGGCAAGCGACGCGCCGATGTGCTGCTGGTGGCCAACGAGCGAAGCAGATCGGCGCTGCCATCGCACTGCCGGGGCAAGGTTGAGATTCTCTGCGAAAATGGCGTAGACCCCGAGGTCTGGCAGCGTCCGGACGATCTGCCGATTCGCGCGAACAATGGATTGCGTCTGGCTTTCATGGGTCGCCTGGTGGATTGGAAAGGCGTCGATCTGGTGCTGGACGTATTTGCGCAGCTGAAATCGCAGATGCCCCAGGCCGAACTGCGGATCATCGGCGACGGCCCGGCGCGCCAAAGCCTGGAATTGCAGGCCGCGGCGCTTGGCATAGCGGATGCGATACATTTCCATGGGTGGGTGTCCTGCGAGGAATGCCCGCTATTGCTCGCGCAGTCGGACGTTTTGCTGTTTCCCAGCGCGTATGATTGCGGCGGGGCCGTGGTTCTGGAGGCAATGGCATTGGGTCTGGCCGTGGTGGCGCTGAACTGGGGCGGCCCCAGTGACTATCTTGCGGGGGGCGCCGGCATGCTGATCGAGCCCGGCGATCGCCACGAGGAGGTCGCCGAGCTGACCAGAGCGGTACTCAGCCTGACACCGGCCAGGCGGCAGGAACTTGGCGAGACGGCGCGACGCCGGGTCGCCGATCATTACACATGGCCGGCAAAAATTCGCCAGGTCCTCGGCGTGTACCAGTCGGTTACCCAATTGTCCCCATTCGTCGTGTCGGCCCAAGGGTGATGGCGACCGTCGTTGCAGTCAGTCTCGGCGCGCATTCCCTGCCTTACGCGTCGATCTGCATCCGCAGCCTGGCCGAACACCTTCGGGGGCCTGAGGCGATCCATCTGCTGACCGATTCCGCGAGCGACAAGCTGCAACTGCAGCAGGCGTTTACCGGCATCGCCAGGATCAGGATACATCTGGCAGATGAACTTTGGGAAGATGGCGGCAATCCGCAGCGCCGGTATCCGGGGCTGGAACGGCTGCGCCAGGGCCATCCCTGCTGGCGCAAGCTGACCGATCCGATGCTGCTGGCGCGCGACGGCGATGAGGTAGTGGTCGTCGATCCGGATGTCTATTTCCCGCGTCCGTTTTCGTTCGAGCAAGTGAGCGACGGGACATTGCGACTGATGTGGCAGAAGCCTAACTGCCTGCTGCCATTCTCGGTGGTCGAGACCGCATTTGCAAAGCAGATCGCGATGGCCGACCACGTCGATATCGGGCTCGCGCAGTACCGATCGCCGCTCGATCTGGAATGGCTCGATTGGATGGTGCAGTCGCTGGGAGACATGCCGCGCATGATGCATGTGGAGGCCATTTTATGGTCGTGCCTGGCCATGCGGATGGGCGGGGAATATCTCGATGCCGGCCGCTGGCAGTGCTGGGCCAACACGCAGTGGAAGCGGATCTGGCAGAAGACCGGCGGCAAGCCCCTGCAAATGTTGGGCGCGGAGGATTTTCGCTCGTGCCTGGCGTTCCATGCCGGCGGGACCGCAAAGAAGTGGGTGGCGGCGGCGGGGGCGGAGGAAGCGCTGAAGCGGTTTGCCGATTTGCCCGGCGGCAAGCCGCTGCGCGCAACCACCGTGCGACCCTTCGTGCCATTCACGGAGCAGAAGTTCGAGTGGTTGAAGATGCGCGGCCAGATGCTGGGCGCCCTGGGGTATCACAAATTGCTGACAGCGCGGCCGCGGATCGGAGCAACAGCCTAGAGTCTTTTTGACCGGCGTCCAGTCGGTGCCAGCCGTCTTACGCGCAAAGACTCTAGCGCAAGCCATGTCCCGGTATCGGCCGGCGGCATAGCGCGGAAATCGGTTCACAACCCATAGCGACCTTTTGCGGCGAACTGCTAGAGCGGCGCATGCTTCGTCTTACCGAACTGCGGCTGGCGCTCGACCATTTGCCTGCCGACCTGCCGCCGGCGATCTGCGCGGCGCTGGGCATCGCGCCGGCGCGGCTGGAGCGCTGGGCGATCGTCAAGCGTGGCAACGATGCGCGGCGCAAGAGCGCGATCCGGCTGGTCTATGCCATCGATGCAGCGGTGTCGGACGAGGGCGAAGTGCTGGCGCGGATGGCGGGCAATCCCAATCTGCGCATCGCGCCCGACACGGCGTATCGCTTCCCGGTGCCGGCGCCGGGCGGCGGGCCGCGCCCGGTTGTCATCGGCGCGGGGCCGTGCGGATTGCTGGCGGCGCTGGTGCTGGCGCAGGCGGGGTTCCGGCCGATCATCCTCGAGCGTGGCCGGGCCGTGCGCGAGCGGACCCGCGACACCTGGGGCTTGTGGCGGCGCGGCGTGCTCGACCCGGAATCCAACGTGCAGTTCGGCGAAGGCGGGGCCGGCACCTTTTCCGATGGCAAGCTCTACAGCCGCATCAAGGACCCGCGCCATCTGGGCCGCAAGGTGCTGGTGGAGTTCGTCAAGGCCGGTGCGCCGCCCGAGATCCTCACCGAGGCGCATCCGCATATCGGCACGTTCCGCTTGGTCACCATGGTCATGAGCATTCGGGAGACGATCGAGAAGCTGGGCGGCGAATACCGCTTCGGCACGCGGGTGGACGGGTTCGAGATCGAGGATGGCCGGTTGCAGGGCCTGCATCTGTCGACGGGCGGGTTCCTGCCGGCGCAGCATGTCATCCTGGCAGTCGGGCACAGCGCGCGCGACACATTCGAGCGATTGCAGGCATCGGGCGTCTATCTGGAGGCCAAGCCCTTCGCCATCGGCGTGCGGATCGAACATCCGCAAGGCTGGATCGATCGCGCCCGCTATGGCGCTGCTGCCGGCAATCCGATCCTGGGCCCTGCCGCTTATGCGCTGTCGCATGGCGCTGCCAATGGCCGCACCGTATACAGCTTCTGCATGTGCCCCGGCGGCAAGGTGGTGGCGGCAACCTCCGAGGCGGGCCGCGTAGCCACCAACGGCATGAGCCAGTACTCGCGCGCCGAATTCAATGCCAACTCGGGGATCGTCGTCGATATCAGCCCCGAGCGCGACTACCCGGGCGGGCCGCTGGCGGGAATCGCATTTCAGCGCCATTGGGAGCAACAGGCGTTTGCGGCCGGCGGCGCGAATTATCAGGCGCCGGGGCAGACGGTCGGCGATTTCCTGGCAAGCCGGGCATCGACAGGGTTCGGCGCGGTTGCGCCATCCTATCGGCCGGGGGTGACGCCGACCGATCTGGCGCAATGCCTGCCCGATTACGTGACGCAAGCGATTCGCGAGGCACTGCCGGTGTTCGGGCGGCAGATTCCCGGCTACGACCATCGCGACGCGGTGATGACCGGGGTGGAAACGCGCACCTCGGCGCCGTTGCGGATCACGCGCGGGCGCGATTTCCAGAGCCTCAACACCGCGGGGCTGTATCCGGCGGGGGAGGGCGCCGGCTATGCGGGCGGGATCCTCTCGGCCGCAGTCGATGGCATTCGCACGGCAGAAGCGCTGGCACTGCGGCTGACAGCGGAGTGACGGAAAGTTATGAAGCAATCGTGCTGGGCGCAGGCGCGGCCGGGCTGATGTGCGCCGCCACGGCAGGGCAGCGCGGGCGGCGCGTGCTGTTGCTCGACCATGCCGACGAACCGGGCAGGAAAATCCTGATTTCCGGCGGCGGGCGCTGCAACTTCACCAATCTGCATAGCGCGCATGATCGCTACCTCAGCCAGAACCCGCATTTCGCCAAATCGGCGCTGGGGCGCTACACCGCGCAGGATTTCCTCGGGCTGGTCGAGGCACATGGCATCGCCTGGCATGAAAAGACGCTGGGCCAGTTGTTCTGCGATGGCTCGGCGCGGCAGATCGTCGCGCTGTTGCTGGCGGAATGTGCGAAGGGTGGCGTGGTCGTACATTGCGGTGATCCGATCGGCGAGGTGTCGCACGCCGACGGGCAATTTCGCGTCGCTTGCGGCGGGCACAGCGCCACCGCCCCGGCGCTGGTCGTCGCCACCGGCGGGCCATCGATTCCCAAAATGGGCGCGACCGGCTTTGCCTATGATCTTGCCCGGCGCTTCGGCCTGAGAGTGGTCGAGCCGCGCCCGGCATTGGTTCCTTTGACGCTGGGCGGCGACGAAGCGCTGTTCGGCAAATTGTCCGGCGTCGCCGCCGAGGTGATCGCCACCTGCGGCAAGGCGGCCTTTCGCGAGGCGGCGCTGTTCACGCATCGCGGCTTGTCCGGCCCGGCGATCCTGCAAATCTCATCTTACTGGCGGCGCGGGGAAACCATCGGCATCCGTTTCGCCCCCGAAACCCCGCGCGACTGGCTGCTGGCGGCGAAACGAAGCCGCCCTCGCCTGCCGTTGCACAAGCTGCTGGGCGAAGCGCTGCCCGACCGGCTGGCGGCAACGCTGTGCACGCAATTGGGGGTGGAGGGTGAGCTCGGCGCGCGCACCGATCGAGCCCTGGCCGCCGCCCAGGCCCGGCTCGCTAACTGGCGCTTTACCCCCAACGGCAGCGAAGGCTTCGCCAAGGCCGAAGTCACCGCCGGTGGGATCAGCACCGCCGAACTGTCATCGA
>CAXTOI010000246.1:0-5631 GCA_964245645.1 uncultured Novosphingobium sp.
CACGGCCGGAGGAATCCGCCGGTCGCCGTAGCGGTCCGCAGGTGCCTGCCGGTGTTCGTGTCCGTGGCCGGCGCTCCGACCAGTCGCGGGCGCGGGTGCCGGGTGGGGGGTTGGGCGATGGTCCGGCCGAGCCGGATTCGCGCTACAACGGTGGCGGGGCTCGGCAGGGCGGCGATCGGCGTGCGCCGGGTCATCCGCGTGGGCCGAAGGGCCCGGCGAGGGGGCGCGGCAAGGGCCCGCGGCCGTGAGCCTGCGGATCATCGCCGGACAGTGGCGCGGGCGCCGGCTGGACGTTCCGGCAGGCGATGCGACGCGGCCGACCGCGGATCGAACCCGCGAGACGCTGTTTTCAATGCTGGTCAGCCGGCTGGGCAGTTTCGCCGGGTTGCGCTTTGCCGATCTGTTTGCGGGTTCGGGGGCGTTGGGGCTGGAGGCGCTATCGCGCGGCGGCGGGTCCTGCCTGTTTGCGGAAATGGACCCTGCCGCATTGCGCGCGCTCCGGTCCAACATCGCGCATCTGACCGCGCAGGGACAATGCGATGTCCGCGCCGGATCGGTGATGTCGCAGGGGCCGGTCAAGCAGCCCTTCGACGTCATATTGCTCGACCCGCCTTATGGCAGCGGCGCGGGATCCGTAGCGGTGGAGAAACTGACGCGGCTGGGCTGGGTCGATCCGTCGAGCTGGATCAGCATCGAAACCGCCTTCAACGAGGAGCCGAAGCTGCGCGGCTTTACGGTCGATGCGGAGCGCAAGGTAGGCAAGGCGCGGATCACGCTGTTGCGCCAGATAGCTTTGCCGACGGAGTCCGGTTAGCGTCACGCTGAGTGGGTGGAACGGTGCGAATGCCGTGCGCCTCGGCGAGCGTTGTAAGCCCCACCCAACCTCCCCCGAACGGGGGAGGAGTAAAGATGCGTCGATCCGCAACGGGATGATTCCAACGCGTCATTGATCTCATCCCGAATTAAGCTATTTTCAGCCAGCCAGCCCGCGAGCCTTCAGCATCGGCGCAATGCTGGGATCATGCCCGGTGAATGCGTGGAACATCGCGCCGTAATCTTCGCTATGACCCTTCGACAGCACCAGCTCGCGAAACCGCTGGCCATTGGCGCGGGTCAGGCCGCCGTGCGCGGTGAACCAGGCGAAGACATCGTGGTCGAGCATCTCGGTCCAGCCATAGGCGTAGTAGGCCGCCGCATAGCCACCGGCCCAGATGTGGCGGAAATAGCTCGAACGATAGCGCGGCGGCACATCGGCCACGTCGAGCCCGGTCTCCGCCAGCGCCTTGGCCTCGAAGACATCGACATCCTGCTTGCCGGCGCTGGCCGGAATCGTGTGCCACGACATGTCGAGCAAGGCCGCGGTGGTGGATTCGCCCAGGGTATAACCCTGGCGAAAGGCGCGCACTTGCCGCAGCTTGTCGGCGAGCGCGGCGGGTAGCGGCGCCCCCGTCTGCCACTGATGCGCGTAATGCGCGAGCACCTGCGGATCGGTCGCCCAGTTCTCGTTGAACTGGCTGGGGAATTCCACGAAATCGCGCGCCGTCTCGGTGCCCGCGATCGAGGGATAACGCTGGTTGGACAACATCCCGTGCAACGCATGGCCGAATTCGTGGAACATGGTGACGACATCGTCGAAGCCGACCAGCGCGGGCTGTCCCGCGGCCGGCTTAGTGAAATTCTCGACATTGTAGATCACCGGCTTGTGCCCGAGCAGCGTGGATTGCTGCACGAGATTTGACATCCAGGCGCCGCCCTGCTTGTTGTCGCGCTTCCACGGGTCGAAGTAGAACAGCGCCAGTTCCTTGCCGTCGGCGTCGAAGACGGTGTAGACCGTGACATCGGCTTGATAGACCGGGATATCTTCACGCTGTTTGAAGGTCAGCCCGTAGAGCCGATTGGCAGCATAGAACAAGCCGTCTTCGAGCACATGATGGATCTCGAAATAGGGCTTCACCGCGGCTTCGTCATAAGCCAGCTGCTGCTGGCGGACCCGATCGGCATAGCGGTCCCAATCCCACGGCTGGACATTGAAGTCGCCATGCTGGCGCGCGATTTCCGCGTCTATCTCGGCGGCCTCGCGATGCTGTTCGGCGGCGAGCGCCGGCACCAGCCCTTGCATGAAGCCGATCGCGGCCGCCGGGGTCCTGGCCATCTGGTCGTACAACGCATAGCTGGCATAATCAGCGTAGCCGAGCAGCGCCGCTTTCTGCGCGCGCAGCAATGCGATTTCGGCGACATCGGCGCGCGTGTCATGGGCATCGCCGTGCTCGGCGCGAGTCCAGCTGGCATCGAACAGCGCCTGGCGCGTAGCGCGGTCGGCCAGATCGCTCATCGCCGGCTGCAGCGTGGTGTTCTGCATCGGGATGACGTAGCTGCCCGCGGCCAGCTTGCGATCGCCGGCGGCGCGGGCCGCATCGGCCAGCGCGGCTGGCGAAAGACCCTGTAGCTTTGCCGCGTCGTTCACCGCCAGTGCGCCATCGCGGGTGGCCGCGGTCAATTTCTGCGAAAAATCGGTCTTGAGCATGGACAGCTGCCGATTGATCGCCTTGAGCTTGTCCTTGTCGGCAGGCGACAGCAGCGCGCCTTCGTGGACGAACCTTGCATAGGTAATGTTCAGCAGCATCGCCTGATCGGGCGCGAGACCCAGGCTGGCCGCATTGTCGTGCAGTGTTTTCACGCGCGCGAACAGCTTGGGATCAAGCAGGATCGTGTCATTGAGCGCGGCCAGTTCGGGGCTGGTCGCGCTGTCGGCCTTGTCGAGCGTATCATTGGTATTCGCCCCGATCAGCGCGCGGAAGGTCGAGTCGGCGCGCTCCAGCATCTGCCCCGCGCGTTCCATCGCCTCGATCGTATTGGCAAAACTGGGCGGCGCGGGGTCATTGGCGATCTGGGCGATCTCGGCCTGCTTGATCGCGATACCCTGCTCGATCGCCGGTTGGAAATCGCCGTCCTTGATCTGCGCGAAGTCAGGCGCCGCGAACGGCAGGCTGGAGGCGCTGGCGAATGGGCCAAAGGGCGGAGACGTGGGCGGAGACGTGGGGCTTTGCGCCGCAACCGGCGGGGCGATCAACCCCAGCGTCAACACCGAGGCAGTCAGCAGAAACGAAACATGCATCAAGGGTCCAATCGGGCAAGACGGCGGCGGTGGCCACACCGATATGACCGTTCAATGAACCGCTCGCCGATCAGTTCCGATCCGCCTGCGCGACCGCCTCGCAGGCGCGCAGCGAGCTGACGATCCGGGTCAGATGCGCCAGGTCCAGCACTTCCAGTTCGACATCATAAGTGCCGAACAGATCGTCGCGCTGGCTCATCTCCAGATAAACGATGTTGGCATGGTTTTTCGCAAAGATGCCGGTGACTTCGGCCAGCGTGCCGGGACGATTATACAGCACGCAGCGGACCCGCCCGATGGCGCCGGTGTTGGACGGACCCCAGGACAGATCCAGCCAATCGGCATCGACGCCGTCGGCCAGCGTCATGCAGTCGATCGCATGCACTTCGACGCCGACCCCGCGCCGGCGCAAGCCGACGATACGGTCGCCGGGGACCGGATGACAGCATTGCGCCAGCGTGAACGCCACCCCCGCCGTCAGTCCCTTGATCGAGATGGCGCTGGCCTGCTTGGGCCACTCGACCAGCGCCGCCATGCCCTTGGCGCTGCCGGGGACCAGCGCTTCCATCACTTGCCGGTCATCGAGCTTGGCCGACCCGATCGCGACCATCAGCTCGTCGGCAGTGGTGAAGCCCAGCCGTTTCACCGCGTCGCCGATCGCCTTCTTGCCGATCTTGGCGGGCAGCCGCTCGACGATCTCGTCGAACAGCTTGGCGCCGATCGCGGCGATCTCGGCCCGCTCGTTCTGGCGCACCGCGCGGCGGATCGCAGCGCGCGCCTTGCCGGTGACGACGAAGCTCATCCATGACAGCTGCGGCGCGGATTTGCGGCTCTTGATGATCTCGACCACGTCGCCATTGGCCAGCGGCGTGCGCAGCGGCATGTGCCGGCCGTTGATCTTGGCGCCCACCGCCAGATTGCCGAGATCGGTATGCACGTCATAAGCGAAATCGATCGAGGTCGCGCCCTTGGGCAACTGGTGCAGCGCGCCTTTCGGCGTGAAGGCGAAGATGCGATCCTGGTAGATCGCCATCTTGGTATGTTCCAGCAGTTCGTCGGCATCGTGGCTCGCTTCGACGATCTCGATCAGATCGCGCACCCAGCCGACCTGGCCATCGGGGCGCACCCCGCCCTGCTTGTAGGCCCAATGCGCCGCCAGCCCGTATTCGTTGAGCCGGTGCATTTCGCGGGTGCGGATCTGCACCTCCATGCGCATCGAATTCTCGTAGATCAGCGCGGTGTGCAGCGAGCGATAGCCGTTCGATTTTGGCGTCGAGATATAGTCCTTGAAGCGGCCGGGGATCATCTGCCACTCGCGGTGCAATACGCCGATCGCCTTGTAGCAATCGAGCGGATTGTCGGTCAGCACGCGGAACGCCATGATATCGGTGATCTGCTCGAAGCTGACATGGCGCTCGCCCATCTTCTTCCAGATCGAATAGGGATGCTTTTCGCGCCCCCACACCTCGACGTTCAACCCCGCCTCTGCCAGCACCTGCTTGATCGCCAGCGCAATGGCGCCGACCTGGCCCCCCTCCTGGCTGCGGATCTGCGCCAGCCGGCCGGTGATCGTGGCATAGGCTTCGGGTTCGAGCTGCTCGAACGCCAGCAGCTGCATCTCGCGCAGATATTCGTACATGCCCACCCGCTCGGCCAGCGGTGCGTAGATCTCCATGGTTTCGCGGGCGATACGGCGGCGCTTGTCGGCGCTGCGGATGTAATGCAGCGTGCGCATGTTGTGCAGCCGGTCGGCCAGCTTGACCAGCAGCACGCGCAGATCTTCGCTCATCGCCAGCAGGAATTTGCGCAGGTTTTCCGCCGCGCGTTCGTTGTCGGTGAGCGTTTCGATCTTGGACAGCTTGGTGACGCCATCGACCAGGCGGGCGATTTCGGGCCCGAACAGTTTTTCCACTTCCTCGATCGTGGCGAGGGTGTCTTCCACCGTGTCATGCAGCAGCGCGGTGACGATCGTCGCCTGGTCGAGCTTCAGCTCGGTCATCAGCCCAGCGACTTCGACCGGATGGCTGAAGTAGGGATCGCCGCTCGCTCGTTTCTGCGCACCGTGACGCTGCACCGTGTAGACATAGGCGCGATTCAGCAGCGCTTCGTCAGCGTTCGGATCGTAGGCTTTTACGCGCTCGACAAGTTCGTATTGACGCAGCATTCGCCTTAGATGGGGGGAAGCATGGGCCGAGGGCAAGGGGAAAGGCCGCGAATTGATCGAGAACCGCCCATTCCTGCCCTGGCCGTCCCGGCGAAGGCCAACCAGGATCGAAAAGCTCTCGTCCAGCGCTGCCGTCGATCGAACATTCGCCCAGGCCACGGCAATTTTCGATCTCGCCGCCTGCCAAGGAAACACTCACCGGGCACCCGACAACGACCGGATCGTTGCCGGGCGCAAACATCAGCCTTCGTGATGCTTCTCGTGCTCGCCGCCGCCTTCATGATGGGGTGCGGGCGGATGAGCCGCAGGCGGGCGCGGTCGTCTTCGAACGGACGTGGTGAGTTGGGAGCTG
>CAXTOI010000247.1:0-5616 GCA_964245645.1 uncultured Novosphingobium sp.
GTCCATGGCCGGCGGGGCCGCGCGGCCGTTGTGGCCGACCAGCGGCATGACCGGCAGCGCATAATGGCGTGCAATCGTCCGGGCGTAGCTGGCGGTGGGCGCAACCACCCGATCGGCGGCATGCAGGCCCTGGCGCATCAGCCCGGCATGCCAACGCAGGCTTTCAGCCATCGGCCGGCAGGGTTCGGCCGCTTCCCACCATGTCGCCATGCAGCCATGGGTTGCCGCCACCATCGGCGACGACATGGCTGCCGCGAGCGACGGGGCGTTGAGATGAACCAGATCGGCGCCGACATCCTGCGCCAGCGCGTCGATGGCGCCGCCGGCCTGCAGCACCGCACCCGGCCCGTCGCACAGCCAGTCGAGCGGCAGCCCGGTCGCGATCAGGGTCACGCCGGCAATCGCTTCTGCCTCGGCCGATTGCGCGGCGTCGGGCGCAGGACCAAGCAGCGCCAACACCGGCTCGGCCCCGCGTTCCGCCAAGCCGCGGGCAAGGTCCAGCCCATATTGCCAGATGCCCCCTACCGCGTCGATCGTGAGCAGGATGCGCACCCTGCCGCCGGTCACTGCGCCGCCGCTCGCGCCGGAATCTCCCCGGCCTCGCCCAGGTCGAACCCTCGCTCTTCGGCCAGCCAGCGCGCCAGCCCGGCCACGCCCGTTCGCCAGCCTTGCGGCTGGGCCAGCCCCAGCGCAGCCTGCGCGCTGCACGTATCGGCGACAAAGTAGCGCTGGTCGCCCGCGCGCCAGGTGGAATATGCGACATCGGTCCGCGCCCCGACGAGTTCGCCGATATGATCGACCAACGTCCGCAGGCTGACGGCGTTGCCCGGACCGCCGCCCAGATTGAATGCACGCCCCGAGACTGTGTCGATGCGCTGCCACACGGCGATATAGGCATCGACCGCATCCTGCACCTCGAGAATATCGCGGACCTGATGGCCGTCGCCGAACAGCGTGATCGTTTCGCCTTCGAGCGCGCGGATCAGGAAATGTGCGACCCAGCCCTGGTCCTCGGTCCCCATCTGCCGCTGGCCATAGATACAGCTCATCCGCAGCACCGCGGCAGGCAGCCCGTAGCTGCGGGCATAATCGAGCACATATTGATCCGCCGAGCCTTTCGAGCAGCCATATGGCGTGTGAAAGTCGAGCGGGCGCCATTCGCCGATGCCGCGCGCGCGAATATTGCTGTCTGCGGGCAGATAGCCATCCGGCGTCAGCGCCAGTTCGAGGTCGGGCAGATCGCCATAGACCTTGTTGGTCGAGGCAAAGATCACCGGTATCCGCCTGCCGCTGCCCCGTACCGCTTCCAGCAGGTTGAAAGTGCCGCCGATGTTGATCTCGAAATCCTCACGCGGATCGGCAAGGCTGGTGGTGACCGCGACCTGCGCCGCGAGGTGGAACACCGCGCCGGCGCCATGGACCGCCTGCGCCAGCATTGCCGCATCGCGAATATCGGCGACGATCGGCTGAATACGCGCGCCATGCCGGCTCTGCAGCCAGGCCAGATTGCGTTCCACGCCCGGACGCAGCAGCGCATCGTACACGATCACCTGATGCCCCTGTCCGGCCAGCCGATCGGCAAGATTCGAGCCGATGAAGCCGGCGCCGCCGGTGATCAGGATCGGGCGGCCGCCAGGCGCCTTCGATGGAATGGTCATGCCACCAGCCCCCGCGCTTCGAGCGCGGCGCGGGCTTCGCCGACGCGGTCCTCGGCGGTCTGCTGCTGCACCCATTCGGCCAGTTCGGCCAGACCCTCGCCGAAATCCTGGCGCGCGCGATAGCCCAGCCGGTCGGCGGCCAGCGTGGTGTCGCAGAAACAATGGCGGATATCGCCGACCCGCGCCTTCCCGACGATTTCCGGGTCGAGGTCGTTCTTGCCCATCGCTCGGGCCAGCGCCTGCGCCACCTCGCGAACCGAGCGATCCTCGCCCGAGCCGATGTTGAACGTCTGGCCGCTCAGCGCCGGAAGCTCCAGCGCATCGGCAAAGGCGCGCGCGACATCGCTGACATGGACGAAATCGCGGCGCTGCTCGCCATCCTCGAAGATCATCGGCGCCTGCCCATTGAGCAGCCGCGAGGCAAAGATCGCCAGCACCCCGGTATAGGGGTTCGACAGCGCCTGCCCGGGGCCATAGACATTGAACAAACGCAGGCACACGCTCTCGATACCATAAGGCGCGCCCATGATATGGGTGATCTGCTCCTGGACGAATTTGCCCAGCGCATAGATCGAGGCAAGGTTGGGCCGCTTCCATTCGGGCGTCGGCAGCGCGGTCAGCGGGCGTCCCTGCCCATCGAGCGGGTCCCAGATCTTCTGCCCGTCGCGCACGACGCCGCGCTCGGCATTCTCGACCAACCCGTCGTCGGCATCACGGTACAGTCCCTCGCCATAAATGCTCATCGACGAGGCAGTGACCACCCGCCGCACCGGATCGTCGATCAGCCGCTCGAACAGCACCGCAGTGCCGACGTCATTAGCCGAGGTATAGCGCTCGACCTCGTACATCGACTGGCCCACGCCGACTTCGGCCGCGAGGTGAACGACGCTGTCCACGCCGCGCAGCGCGCGCGCTACCGCCGCGCCATCGCGCACATCGGCATGGATCAATTCCACGTCGGGCAGATCGGTGGGGCGCTCGCCCCCGGCATGCACCTGCGGAATCAAGGCGTCGAGCACGCGGACGCGGTGGCCGCGCCGCAGCAATTCGCGCGACACCGATCGGCCGATAAAGCCTGCTCCGCCAGTGATCAAAACCGTCTCAGTCAAGGGCGTCTCCAGTAAGTCCAGAAGGCGGTTGCCGGTTCAGGCATGATGTGGCAGGCTCGATACTTCGGGGACCAAATGCTTCTTCTTCATCTTCGTTCCCGCTGCTTCGTGAGCAATCGATAGTGGCGACGATGCGCCGGGTGACTCTCGTCCGACACGGGGCTCATGCCGAGATCGGCAGAGTGCTCAGCGGGCGATCGGAGATCGGGCTGAGCGCGCAAGGATTGGCCGAAGCGGCGGCGCTGGCCGGCGCATTGGACGGTGTCGTGCTGGCGTCGCTTCATGCCAGCCCGCGCCGGCGCGCGCGTCAAACCATTGCGCCGTTAGCTGCCCGTCGCGGCAGCGTGGTGCGGATCGCGCCGGCGCTGGATGAAGTCGATTTCGGCAATTTTGCCGGTCGTGAATTCGCCGCATTGGATAATGAGCCCGATTGGCAGAACTGGAACGCCGAACGGGGCACCGCCCGCTGCCCGGGTGGGGAAACGATGACCGAGGCGGTGGTGCGCGTGGTCGATTATCTCGATGCGCTGGCGCCCGACGACTTCCCGGCGCTCTGCGTTACCCATGGCGATATCATCCGCGGATTGGTCGCGGATCGGCTGGGGCTCGGCGTGGAGCAGTTGTTCCGCTTCGATTGCGACCCGGCATCGCGGACCACGCTCGATCTGGCAGAGCGCGGCGCGCGCCTCGTCGCGCTGAATGAACGGCTTTGATCGACTAGCGCAGCAATGGAACATGGCATGCGGCGAGATGTTGTGATGCCGTCTGTGTTGTGCTGTCTCCGGTGCGATACACCAGAGCAACAGGGAGCGATCGTTGAGTCAGCTTGCCGTCGATAATTCCCAACCGCCGTTGGACGCACTGCGCGAGCGAATCGCGCAGATCGGTCCCTGGTTCCAGAACATCGACCTCGGCGGTATCGTCACCGCCCCCGATCACTTCCTGGGCGATTATCCGCGCGCCAAGTTCGACCGCTTTGCCGCCGCCTTGCCCGGCGACCTGACCGGCAAGAGCGTCCTCGATATCGGCTGCAACGCCGGGTTCTACTCGATCGAGATGAGGCGCCGGGGTGCGGTCCGCGTGCTGGGGATTGACAGCGACGAACGCTATCTTGCGCAGGCGCGGCTGGCCGCCGAGGCGCTGGCGCTGGACGGCGTCGAATTCGCCGCGCTGTCGGTTTACGATGTCGCGGCGCTGGTCGAGAAATTCGACCTCGTTATCTTCATGGGCGTGCTTTACCATCTGCGCCACCCGCTGCTGGCGCTAGACCTGATCCGCGAGCATGTCGCCGGCGACCAGATGCTGTTCCAGACGCTGCAACAGGGTTCGCCGGAGGTACTGGATGTCCCGCGTGATCATCCCTTCTACCTTCCCGGCACCGTGCAGTCGCCCGCCTATTTCGATGATCCCGGCTATCCGCGGCTGCATTTCATCGAGCATGAATTCGCAGCTGACTGGAGCAATTGGTGGGCGCCGAATGCGGCCTGCACCCAGGCAATGCTGCGCGCCGCCGGCTTCACGGTGACGCTGACGCCGGAGCCGGACGTCTATCTATGCGGCATCGTGCCGGTGCCTTATGCGCAGTACGGCGCGATGGCCGTCTATCCGGAGAGAGGGGCAAGAACTTGATCGAAGCAGCGATGATCTGGAACGAGCCCAACAATAAATCGCATTGGGATCTGGCGCTTGACCCGGACTGGGCGCTGTTCGCCGATCACGTCATCCGCGCCGGCAATGCCATCCGCGACGTCAACCCGGCGGTGACCCGCGTGCTCGGGGGCATGTCGCCGATCGATCCGCACTGGCTGCGGCGGGTCGAGGAGCATGGCGCGCTAAGTGCGGTCGATGTCATCGCCGTCCATGGCTTCCCGCTCGACTGGAACCTGTGGCCGCTGTCCGCCTGGCCTGAGAAAATCGCCGAGATCCGCGCCGTCAGCGACAAGCCGGTGTGGGTGACCGAAGTCGGAGTGAGTTCGTTCGGCGCCGAGGAAGTGCAGGACTTTGGCCTGCAGCGCACCGCGGCGCTGCTGCAAGGCATTGCGCCGCGCGTGTTCTGGTATTCGCTGTACGATCTGCCGCAAAGCTGGGGCGCCGAGACGCGGCACCGCGAGGCGGAGGGTTCGTCGTATTACCGCCATTTCTACCTGGGCCTGATCCGCGAGGACGGCTCGCCCAAGCCGGCGCTGGAGACCTACGCCCGGCACGCGCATGAAATCGGGCTGATGCAATGGTTTCACTTCGAAGACCCCAGGCTAAACGAAGCGGTGGCGTGGATGAAGCGGCTTGGCACCCGCCATGTCCGTACCGGCTTGTCATGGGCGGACAGCTTCCGACCCAATGCGCTCGACTGGTTCGACCGGCAGATGGACGCGCTGGCCGACTTCGATGTTACCGTCACCTTCTGCTTCACGCCCGCCCATCTCGGGCTGGTGCCGCACCACACCAGCCCGGCGCGCGATCCCCAGGCCTTTGCCGATTTCTGCGCCTGGATGATCGACCGCTATGCGCCGGCGCAGAGCGAGGAGATCAGGATCACTGCGCCACCGCTACCGGCTGGGGTCGACTACGAAGGGGCTGAGCTGACTCCGCATCACCTTGACCGGGATGAACGGCTGACTGCCGAGCGCGACGCCGCGTGAATCCAGTTGTGGCGGATTGGTGCTCGTGTTCCGCTCCCTAACCTCCTCCGAAAAAGAGCGAGCTTCAGCACATAGTTCCTCTCCTCTTTAGAAGATAAGCTGGGGGTGGCGCCTTTGTTCCTTCTTAGAGTCTTTCCGTTTTAGATCGAGGCGGTTAAAACTCCTCCCCCGTGAGGGGGAGGTTGGGTGGGGGCGTACAACGCCAGCGTC